>JBEKCN010000383.1:0-4917 GCA_050014855.1 Streptosporangiaceae bacterium
GCGGAATAGTCGAGATCGTTCCAGCCGACCGCCTCGGCCGTGACGTCCCCGACCGTCGTGTTGCTGCCGCCGAACTTCGCGCTGTCGGAGTTGAGGATCTCCACCCAGCGCCCGGGCTGGGGGAGCCCGACACGGTAGCCCGGCCGGGGCACCGGGGTGAGGTTCGCCACGCAGGCGATGGCGCGCCCCGACGACACCGGGAACCGGAGGAACGACAAAACGCTGTTGTCCGCGTCGTTCGGGTCGATCCAGCGGAAGCCGGTCCAGTCGAAGTCCTGCTCCCATAGCGCGGGCTCCCGGCGGTAGACGTCGTTGAGCGCCCGGACCAGGGCCTGCACCCCCGCGTGCTCGGGGTACTCGAGCAGGTGCCAGTCCACGCTGGTGTCGTGCCGCCACTCGTCGTTCTGGCCGATCTCGCCACCCATGAACAGCAGCGGCCGGCCAGGGTGCGCCCACATCCAGGCCAGCAGCGCCCGCAAGTTGGCGAACTGCTGCCAGCGGTCCCCGGGCATCTTGCTGAGCAGCGACCCCTTCCCGTGCACCACCTCGTCATGGCTCAGCGGCAGGATGAAGTTCTCGGTGAACGCGTAGAGCAGCGCGAAGGTCAGCTCGTGGTGGTGATGGCGCCGGTAGATCGGATTCTTGGCGAAGTACACCAGGGTGTCGTTCATCCACCCCATGTTCCATTTGAAGCCGAAGCCGAGGCCGCCCAGGTAGGTAGGCCGGGAGACGGCGGGCCAGGAGGTGGACTCCTCGGCCACCAGCATGACGGAGGGGTGGTGGCGGTAGACCACCTCGTTGAATTCCCGGATGAAGTCGATGGCTTCCAGGTTTTCCCGGCCGCCGAACCGGTTGGTGATCCACTCACCCTCCCGGCGCGAGTAGTCCAGGTAGAGCATGGAGGCGACCGCGTCCACGCGCAGGCCATCGACGTGGAACTCCTCGATCCAGTACAGCGCGTTGGCCAGCAGGAAGTTCCGCACCTCGTGGCGGCCGTAGTTGAAGACCAGGGTGCCCCAGTCCTGATGCTCGCCCAGGCGGGGGTCGGCGTGCTCATACAGCGCCGTGCCGTCGAAGCGGGCCAGCGCCCAGTCGTCCTTGGGGAAGTGCCCGACCACCCAGTCGACGAGGACGCCGATGCCGGCCTCGTGCAGCCGGTCGACCAGATGGCGGAAGTCGTCGGGCGTCCCGAAGCGGGCCGTCGGCGCGTAGTAGCCGGTGACCTGATAGCCCCAGGAGCCGGAGAACGGGTGCTCGGCGACCGGCAGGAACTCGACGTGCGTGAACCCGAGGTCGGTGAGGTACCCGGGCAGCGCGTCGGCCATCTCACGGTAGGTCAGCGACCGCCACCGGTCGCCGTCCTGGATCAGTCGCCACGAGCCCAGATGGCACTCATAGACCGACACCGGCGAGTGCAGCATGTCAGTGGCGGCCCGCTTGGCGAACCAGGCCTCGTCCTGCCACTTGTGCCGGCTCTGGGTGACGACGCTGGCCGTGGCGGGCGGTACCTCGGTGGCGAACGCGAAGGGGTCCGCCCGCAGGCTCAGCTGGCCCTGCGCGGTCACCACCTCGAACTTGTAGTGCGCGCCGGGGCCCACCTCGGGCAGGAAGATCTCCCAGACCCCCGAGCTGCCCAGCGCGCGCATCGGGTTCAGGCGGCCGTCCCAGCCGTTGAAGTCGCCCACCACGCGAACGGACTGGGCACCCGGTGCCCACACCGCGAACGACGTGCCGGGCGTTCCCTGGTGGACGCGAACCTGGGCACCGAGATGACGCCACAGCCCCTCGTGCCGGCCTTCGGCCAGCAGATGAAGGTCAAGCGCGCCCAGGGTGGGCCAGTATCGGTAGGGGTCGTCGGACTTCGTCACGACCTCGCCGGCCTTGCCCGGGTAGTACGTCTCCAGCCGGTAGTCCGGGATATCCGGCCCGTCAAGCAACCCGGCGAAAACCCCGGCAGGGTGCACGCGGTGCATCTCGATCCGCTGTCCGCCGGCAATGATGACCATGCCGATCGCGTCAGGACGCCAGCTGCGGATCACCACCTGGTCGCGGCCATCGGGGCCGCGCGCCGGATGAGCGCCCAGGACGTGGTGCGGATCGTGGTGCTGGCCCGCGACAACGCGATCCAGGTCCAGATCGGCACGGAGAACGGATTCGCTCGGTGAGCTCATCGGTGGCCCTTTCGGTGCGACTTTCCCTGCGGCGATTCCCATGCAAGCCCAGATTTGGCCCGTGCACCAGGCCTGGCGATCCGGCGACGGGGTTAAAACGGTGCGCTGGCCGTCAGCGACAGCCCTTGACCCAGCCCCTCCCCGCCGCCCGGACCCAGCAGGCCAGGACCCCCGGATACGGTCGTTTCGGTCGCCCGCACGCATGAGCAGATGAACGAGCCGAACGGGTCCGTCAGAGCGCCAATTCGCATTTCGGCGAGCAACCGCGCACACAAACCTGCCACAAGGACGGCGTTTAGCCAATACCGCAGCAGGTTTGGCTGATACGGCGGCAGCAAAAAATCGTTACGCGTTTCGCGGCAGCGAGTCCACCACAGGCGTCCTTACTATCTACCCATGAGTCTCAGCGAAGTGAAATTCGTGGCCACGACCACCTTCCGGGGATCAGGTGCCGCGGTATCGACCGCCACCTGGATCGTGCCGATGGACGATGATCGCGTCGGGTTCTGGACATCCTCCCGTTCTGGAAAATTCAAGCGTTTGCGGAACAACCCGAGCCTCACGCTTCAGCCCGCGGATAGCCGCGGCCGGGTCAAGGCGGGATCGACGCCCGTAGCGGGGACAGCCGAGCTGGTTACCACCGGGGCCGATTTCGACGCCATTCAGGCCAAGGTCCGCGCCAAGTACGGCTTCATGGTCTCGATGTCCCGGTTGTTCAATACCCTCGGTCACCTCGGCAGGGGGCCCTTCCCCTACGGTGACGTCGGCGTCGTCGTCACCGTGAACTCCGGGACACCAGACGCCCAGCCCTGAACCCGGCCCCTTACCCTCACGCCGGACGTCCAGCCCCGGACCCTGGCCCCGCGTCCCGCCCCGCACCGTCCGGCCTAAGCTCCACGGGTGAACACGGTATTGATCATCGGGGTGGGCGACCTGGGCGAGCGCTTCGCGGCCGGGCTGGCAGCCAGTGGCCAGGTACGCCGGCTGGTTCTCGCCAGCCGGACCGGCGCCGCCGAGCCGGCGGCCATGGTGGCGAGCGCCTATGACGTCTACGTGGAGCCCGTCGCCTGCGACGCGACCCGGCCGGAGGACGTGGCGAGCCTGCTGGCGCGGACCGCCCCTGATCTGATCGTCCAGTCCGCGGCCGGGCGCAGCCCGTGGGCGCTGGCCGAGCGCGATGACGAGGCGGCCCGCGCGGTGGGTGCGGCCGGGTTTGCGCTGCGGCTGCCCTACCAGCTGCCGGTGCCGCTCGCCGTGATGCAGGCGGTACGGGACACCGGGTACGCGGGCCCGGTGGCGAACGTGTCGCTGCCCGACGTTACCGGCCCGATCCTGGCCCGCCTGGGCCTGCCGCCCACCATCGGACTGGGCAACGTGGGCATGGTCCTGCTGCGGGCCCGCGCCGCCCTGCGCGCCGCCGAGCCGGAAGCCGAGCTTCCCCTGGTCCGGGTCCTGGCCCAGCACTCCCAGCTCAACGCGGTCATGCAGGCGCGCGAGCCGGTCGACCCCGCGGCCCGCCCCTGGGTCTGGCTAGGGGAGCAGGGGCGGCGCGCCGATGACCTGGCTTACCAGGCGCCGCCACTGGCCCCGAGCCTCCGGCACAACTATGTGACGGCCGCCGCCGCGCTCCCGGTTCTGCAGGCGCTGCTGCCCGGAGCGGAACCGTTGCGCTGGTCCACGCCCGCACCGGGCGGACTGCCCGGCGGGTACCCGGTCCGGATCGACGGCGGATCGATCGAGCTCGACCTGCCGCCGGGGCTCACCCGTGCCGAGGCGGTCGCGTTCAACGAGCAGATGACCCGCGCCGACGGCGTCGAGCGGGTCGACCACGACGGCACCGTGTACTTCACCGCCGCCTGCCGCGAGGCCGTCGCCTCCGTGGATCCGGGTCTCGCCGATCCGCTCCCCGTCAGCGATCTCGAGGCCCGCGCCGCCCGTCTCGACGCCGCCCTCGCCTGACCTGGCGGGCGAACGGGTCGTCTCACCCCGGCAACGGCGCGTCATAGGCCCTGGGTCCGGCGGCGCCGCTGCCCTAGCCCGCGCCGCGTGCGGCTTGGTCAGGCGGGCTGCCGCCGGAACCGCCACACCGCCAGGGCCCCGCCCACCACGGCCCAGGCCAGCAGGACCCCCAGGTCGGCCGCCGGAAACGCGTACCTGGCCGGGGTATACGCGTCTTCCAGGACTCCGGCCAGGGCCTTGATCGGCAGCGCGCCCGCCGCGGCGGACATCCAGTGCGGGAGGCCGATCGTGGGGTCGAAGATCCCGGAGATCATCACGATCGGCAGGTAGATGGCGTTGGTGATGGGGCTGGCGGATTCCGCGCTCTTGATCACCGAGCTGACGGCCAGGCCGAGCGCGGCGAAGCAGATAATCCCCAGCGCAAGCCCGCAGCCCAGCAGGAACACCCCGTCCAGTCGTGGTGCCGTGCCGAACGCCAGCCACCCGGCGAGGGCCGTGCAGCCGGCGATGGCCAGGCTGGTGACGACCGTGCTCACGACGAGGCCGGTCAGGTAGGCCCCGGACGGGAGCGGGGTGGTCCGGATCCGCTTCAGCACCCCGTCGTGCCGCAGCACGGCCATCTTGGCCCCGAGATTGGCGTACGCGGCGGCGATCACCCCGAAGGCCAGGATGCTCGGCACCAGCACCTTGATCTGCCGGATGTGCCCGGGGAGGTAAGAGCCGCCGTTGGCCGCGCCGAGCAGCAGCAGGAGGAACAGCGGCAAGGCGAAGGTGAACAGCGCGTACT
>JBEKCN010000384.1:0-4907 GCA_050014855.1 Streptosporangiaceae bacterium
AGCGTCCCCCTGGATCATCGGCCCGTCGCTCTCCCCGGCGGCATCCAGGGTGACGCCGTAGCCCGCGGCGGCAGCCGATGCGTCGCGGACGGCCTCGGCGGCCAGTTCGGGGATGGGCACCGGGGCCAGCTCCAGCGGAGCCATGCCCGCTTCGAGCTGGTTCAGCAGCAGCAGGTCGCCGACGAGGCGGATCAGCCGGTTGGCGTTGCGCTGGATGATGCTCAGGAAGTGCGCGCCGTCCTCGCTGAGGCCGTCAGCTTCCGCCTCCATCAAATCGATGAACGACACAATCGAGGTCAGTGGCGTGCGTAGTTCATGTGACACGGTGGCCACGAAGTCTTTCCTGGCTTCGCCCAGTTCCTGTAGTTGCCTGTTCTGCCGCTCAAGCTTTCGCTGGGCCAGCTCCGCTGCGCGGCGGGCCGTCAGCTCGGCGTCGAGCAGCTCTTGGCGCTGGGTCTCCAGCGCCTTGCGGTCCGTCATGTCCCAGGCGAGCCACATGTCACCGCGGTACCGGCCGTTTACCAGCACCGGCCAGTAGTCACATTCGAGGGTGCGCCCGTCCGTGCAGGCCAGCTGCTGGCCTTCGGCCGGCTCGCGCGCGGCGAAGGCCTCGGATGTCCGGCGGACGAACTCGCCGGGATCGGCGAATGTCGCCTTGATCCGGCGCACCACGTCGGCCGCGGATGTACCCACAAGCCGATCGGGGGGCCCGATGCCGAACATCGCCGCGAAGCTCTGATTCGCGTGGGTGACGAGACCCTGCTCATCGGTAATCAGTACGCCGGGGATAGCACTGGCGATCAGGCAGTTGAGGCGCTCGGTCTGGTCCGACAGGCTGATGCGGGCGCCTCGTTCCGCGGTCAGCAGCCGTTCCCGCTCGGCTTCGGCATGCTTGCGGCCCGAGATGTCGGTGAACGTGGCCAGCGTTCCGGCCGGCTGACCGTCGGGGCGCCGCAGCGACACGGCGGAGCCCTGGATCCAGAGCTCGGCACCGCGGGCTGGCCGGAGCCGGCCGTCGATCACTACTTCGCCCCGGCCGACGGCTGCCATCTTCTGCTCGATGAGCGGACGGTCGTCTGGGTGCACCAGGTCCAGCCAGCTGGTGCCGAGGGCCTGGTCCGCACGCAGGCCCGTCATGGCGCACCATCGCTCATTGACGAAGACGGCCCGTCCCTCGGCGTCGCTCTGCACGATGCCGACCGGCGCCAGCTGGGCCAGCAGGCCGAAGCGCGCATCCGTCTCGGCGGGTGCCGCCTGAGCCTGCTCGAAGTCGGTGCTCCGGCGGCCGGCGGCCAGGCCCAGGCCTGGCTTAGATGCCCCCATGCTCCGTGGTCTCTCCCGCCCCGTGACCTCGCTGCTGCCGTCGGCTACAGCACACTTCGTGCCTACTCAGCTACAGATAGTTAAAATCTATCACGTCGAGCGCCACTGTCCGGTTCAACATCCCCCGCGGTCGCTGCGCTACCGAGGCGCAACCGGCCAGCACCTGCGATCCTCCCCGGCCCGGCAAAGCTAAGGGCAATAACCGGGAGCGACGGAGGACACCATGGCGTCGAAGGAACTGGTCATCGCATCACGAGCGGTGGCCGTGCGCGACTACCCGCCCCCGCCCGGCCAGCCGGAGCGGGATGGGATGGCCGTCCGGGTGGCCGCCCGGGCGGGCGAGGTGCGCCGTGCGATGTCCCGCAAAGTTCATGACCTGCGGTACCGGCCACCGCGCCGCAGGACGGCCAAGATGCTGGTCCTCATCCCGGCGCACAACGAGGAAGCGACCATCGGCAAGAACCTGAACGCGCTGCTGACCCAGACCCGGGTCCCGGACCGGATCGTGGTGATCGCGGACAACTGCACGGACCGGACCGAGCAGATCGCCCGCCGCTACCGGGGTGTCACGGTCATGCGCACCGTCGGCAACACCGAACGCAAGGTCGGCGCGCTGAACCAGGGCTGGCTCCGCTGGCAGGCCGGCTACGACTACATCGCCGGCGTCGATGCCGACACCGTGGTGGCCCCCGACTGCCTGCAGGCCCTCGAGGAGGAGATGGCGGAAACCCCGCGGGCCGGCGGGGTGATGGCCCGCTACACCTTCGATCAGCGGCTCGGCACCTCAGCTCCGGCCCGGATGCTGATCCGGATGCAGCGGCTGGAGTTCGCCTCCTGGACCGCCGACGCGCTGCGCCGCAACCGCAAGACCTACGTCCTGGGCGGGCAGGCCACGCTGTTCAACGCCGAGGCGCTGCGCGCGGTGGCCGACCGCAACCACACCAGGGAGCCCTGGGACACCAGCACCCTGGTGGAGGACATGCAGCTGACCGGCGACCTGCAGGCCATGCGCTACGCGACCAACGTCTCGACCACCGCCCGCGCCTACGCCGGCCCGATGTTCACGCTGCGCTCGCTGTGGGCTCAGCGCCGCAAGTGGGATGAGGGCATGGTCCGGCTGCTGGTCGGCTCGACCGTGAACAAGTGGACCGCCACCCTGTGGCGGTCGCAGCTCAGCCTGCTGGCCAACGGGCTGACCCGCGTCGCGTTCCTCTTCCTGCTGACCGCGGCGCTGATGGTGCACCAGTACAGGTGGAGCTGGCTGTGGGCGATCCCGCCGGTCGTTGCCGTGCTGCTCAACCTCAAGATCGCCTGGCGGGTGCCGAACCGCACCACGGGCGACCTGATCGCGGCGGGTCTGCTCATCCCGGTCGAGATCTACCTGATCGTCCGGGTCGCGTGCACCACCGCCTCGTGGGCGAACGTGCTCGCCGGTATCAAGCGGGACGGCTGGGCCAGCCAGGCCCGGGCCGAGCGGGGCCACTCCAACGGGCCGGTGAAGATGCTCGCCGCGCTGCTGCTGGTCGCCCTGATCGCGACCGGCGCCGTGTTCGGCTGGCTGCACGCCCCGCTGTTCGTCCAGCAGCGGATCCTCACGGTGGGCTGGGGCGTGCTGGCGACCATCACCGCGCTGCAGGTCCTCGTCATGGTCATCCGGATCGTCCGGCCCACCCGCGGCCTCCGGCCCTGACGCCGGAGGGGCCGCGGGTGCCGGGGTCGCCGCGGGAGCGGGCGGGGGCCCGCAGCGACCCCAACGTTGGGAGGAGCAGCGCCTGCCTCAGGGCAGGCGCTGCTCTTCGATGCCAGCCATGACCGTCTGCTGGAAGCCGGGATCGGTCAGCTCCAGGCCGGGCTGGCCCGCGGTCACGCCGGTGAGGGTCAGCGCGAAGTCCCGCAGGTACTCGGTCCGGCCGCCCGGGGCCACCCGGAACGGCCGGTCGTGTCCCGGGTAGATGATGTCGCCGATGGCCAGCAGCTTTTCGATCGTCTGGGCGGCAAGCCGCTCGTTCCAGAACACCAGCGCGTTGCGGCCTTCCCGGGCCACCAGGGCGTTCTGGATGGAATCGCCCGCGACGACCGCGATCCCGTCGGGGGTGGCCACCGCGACCGCGATCGTCCCGGCCGAGTGCCCGGGCGCGGCCACGATCTCCACACCCGGCAGCAGCCGGGTCCCCTCGTCCACCACGCGGACCCGGTCTTCGTACCGCTCCACGACCGACTCGATCCACGGCGGGCAGGCGAAATCGTTACGGTGCGGGCGGCGCACATACCGTCGTTCGTCCGGATGCAGCACGACCTCGGCCCGCTCGAAGATGTCGAGGTTCTCGATGTGGTCCCAGTGCGCGTGGGTGCAGACCACGGTGTCGATGCTGTCGCGGGTCAGGCCCCGCTGGCGCAGGGCGGCGTCCAGGGCCGGCCGGCGCCCGGTGTGACCCGTGTCGACGATGATCCGCCGGAGCGTGCCCTGCTCGTCCAGCCCCTCGATGAGGGTGACCGAGCAGAAGGCGATATATCCCTGGTCGGAGCCGATCCGGTGGCCATCGAGCAGGGTCTCCACGCTGGGACTGGTCAGCCGCACGGCATTCCTCCACATTGATCTGGTAACAAGCCAGCTGGTGCACAGCCCGATAATCCAACCAGCTGGTACACAGCCCGATAATCCAGCTGGTGCACAGCCCGATAATCTCGCACCATGCGGCGGATCGGGGTGCGGGAGCGGCGGGCCCGGCTGGGGCTGCGGCACCGGCTCGCGGGCGGCACGCAGGCCGGTGACCCGGTAGCGGCGGCCCGGTCGCTGGTCGCGGTGCACAGCACCGACCCGTCCACGGTGTACCTGTCGCTGCTGCTGCGGATGACCGGCGGCGATACCGGGACCATCGAGCGTGCGCTGTATGCGGACCGGGCGCTCATCCGGCTGCTGGGCATGCGCCGTACCGTCTTCGTCACCACGCTGGACGCCGCGCCGGTCATCCAGGCCGCGTGCTCGCGCGCGGTGGCGGCCAACGAGCGCCGGAAGGTGCTGGGCTGGCTGGCGGAGTCGGGCGTGAGCGACGACGTGGCGGGCTGGCTGGCCGGCACCGAGGAGGCCGCGCTCAGAGCGCTGACCGCACGCGGTGAGGCGACTGCGGCCGAGCTGGCGGTCGATGATCCACGGCTGCGGGTCCAGATCACGCTGGCCCGGGGCACGAAGTACGAGGGCACGCAGAACGTCTGCAGCCGGGTCCTGTTCCTGCTCGCGGCGCAGGGAAAGGTAGTACGGGGCCGGCCGCGCGGCACGTGGACGTCCCATCAGTACCGGTGGGCGCCGCTGACCGCCTGGTGCCCGCAGGGCACGGAGGCCCTGGACGGCTGGACGACCGAGGCCGCCGAGGTCGAGCTTGCCCGCCGCTGGCTGGCGGCGTACGGCCCGGCGACCCCTGACGACCTGCGCTGGTGGGCGGGCTGGACCAAGACGCGGCTGCGCCGGGTGCTCACCGAGCTGAAACCGGCCGAGGTGGACCTGGCCGGGGTGCCGGGCATCGCGCTGGCCGGGGATCTGGAGCCGCCGCCCGAGGCGGAACCGTGGGCGGCGCTGCTCCCGGCCC
>JBEKCN010000385.1:0-4901 GCA_050014855.1 Streptosporangiaceae bacterium
CGCCCTCCCCGGCGGGGATAGCCTCCAGTTGCCGGACGCCACGCGCGGCCACTACGGCGTGGTCCTGTTCTACCGGGGTTCGTGGTGCCCCTACTGCAACGCCCAGCTCAGCGCCTTCCAGCGGGCCCGGGAACGACTCACCGGCATGGATGCCCAGATCATCGCGCTGTCGGCCGACGACGAGCCCGCCACTGTGAAACTGATCGCCAAGCACGATCTGGAGTTCCCCATCGGTCACAGCGCGGACACCGCTGCTCTGGCCGCGGCAACCGGCGCGTTCGTCAACGACGAACCGGCATACCTGCAGTCAACCGGGTTCGTGCTCGACCCTGAGGGCCGGGTCGTCGTCAGCGTCTACTCCAGCGGCGCCATCGGGCGGCTGGTGCCCGAGGACGTCATCGGCCTCATCCGCTACCGGCGCGAGCACGCCGCATGAACCACCCTGCGCCTGGTGCTGTGCCTGGCCATTACACGCAAGTCTGGGGAGCTGGCCGTGCTGGTGGCGTTTGACATGTTCGGGACGCTGGCCGATACGGCCAGCGTGGCCCGCGAGCTGGCGTCGTTCTGCGGGGACATGGCCGGCCGCGTGGCCCGGACCTGGCGGGACAAGCAGCTCGAGTACATGTTCCGGGTCACGGCGATGGGCCAGTTCCCGCCGTTCGCCGACCTGACCCGGTGGGGCCTCGCACGGGCCCTGGCTGAATCCGGGATCACGCTGGCCCCGGTCCAGCAGGACGCGATGGCCGGGGCCTACCGGCGGCTCCGGCCGTTTGACGATGCCCGTCCGGCGCTCGCGGCCCTGCGCGAGCGGGGGCATTCGATCGTGGTGTTCAGCGTGGGCCCGCGGGCGTGGCTTGAGGAACTGGCCGCGAGTTACCGCGACTTCGTCGACGGTTTCGTCAGCGCCGAGGACGCAGGCGTGTACAAGCCTCACCCCGGTATCTACCGGCACCTGCTTGCCCAGGCGGGCACGGAGCCCCCGGCGGCGCTGCTGGTGTCGGGCAACCCCTTCGATATCGCCGGAGCGGCGGCTACCGGGATGCGCACCGCGTGGTGCAAGCGGCAGCCGGACGCGCTGTTCGACCCCTGGGGACCGCGGCCAGATTACGTGATCTCGAGCCTGTCCGAGCTGGCCGGCATCCTGCCCGCCAGCTAACCGGCAGGATGAGAATGTCCCTGGCCCGCCCGGCCGGGCGGGCCAGGGACAGCTGGTGGAGTGCCTAGATGCTGGCGATCCCGGCCGGGGCGCCCCCGGCAGGCAGTGGCGCCGGTGAGCTGGGCAGCTCAGTCAGGGTGCCGCCGTGGACGGCGAAGACCGACAGGATGTGGTTGCCGCTGCCGTCCACGGACAGCGTCTCGCCGTCCGGGGACAGGCGGGCGTCGATGTCAGCCCCGCCGCCGCGGATAGGCGTGCTGCCGATCAGGGTGAGTGAGCCGTCCGGGTTGATGGCATAGCTGGAGATGTTCCCCGACCCGGTATTGACGGTGAACAGGTACCTGCCGTTGTGGCTGATCTCCACCCAGCACGGCGCGGTCTGCCCGTCCGCATACGGGGAGGACCCGATCGGGGAGAGCTGGCCGGACAAGCTGTCCCGGTACGCGGACACGGTGCCCAGGCCCGCGCCGTTATGCGCATTACTGACAAACAGCTGTGCAGGATTGGCGGGCGAGAACTCCGCGCCGAGCTGGCCGAGGCCCTGACCGGTGAAGGGAGAACCCTTGGCGGCTAGCAGATGACCGCCGGGCAGCACCACGAAGCTGTCGATCTGTGAGGTGCCCGTGCGGGTGCCGATGAGGTGATCGCCGGTGGCGTTGAAGAACACGTCGCCCAGGCCGGCGTCAGCTGGCACGGTGACCGTCGTGCCGGGGATCGCGGTCAGGCTGCCATTGAGATGCAGGCGGAAGCCGGAGTAGCCGCTGCCGCCAGCGCCGGAGTTCGCGACATAGACGAGCCCGGAGCGGGAGACCGCGACGCTCACCGGCTGCACGCCGCCGGAGGACACGGGCTGGCCGGCGAGCACCGGCACGCCGCCCGCGGTGACGCGCAGGACCGAGATCTGGTTGCTGCCGGCGTCGACCGCCAGCAGGTACCTGCCGTCCGGCGTGGCCTGGATCGCACCCTGGGAAGCCAGGCCCGAGCCCAGGCCCGCGCCGCCGGCCGCGAACGGAGACCCCGGAAGCGGGGTGACCGAGCCGTCGGCGTGCCGGGCGAACCCGTCGATGGTGTTGGCGGTGGCGGTGTTGCCGTCGATGTAGGTGTAGCCCACCACTGGTGAAGCCGTTGAAGCCGTGCTGGCGCTGGCCGCAGTGGCCGCGCCGAGCAGGCCGATCGCGGCCGCCAGCAGGCTACTGCCCGCTGCCAGCCATCTGCGCTTGCCCATATCCCGCTCCTTCGGTGAGGAAGGATCTGCAGTGATCCGCCGATCCACTCCCATGAGCGCCGCACCGCAGCAGCTTTCTTACGGCCGTCTCCCTCACGTCACAGATCCGTAAGATCTGGGGTCACGCGGACTCTGCCCCCTGTTCGCGGGCAAGCAGGTTGACCCGGTCGCCGGGGACCAGGATGATGCCCGGGTCGGGCAGGGCACGGTTGTCCAGGACCGTGACCGGGATCCACTCGCGCTGGATTCGACACCCATGCGATTACCAGGACCCCCTCTGCTGTCACAGCGGCGACACACCGGACGCGCCATCAGAAGATCACGAAACGTTACCGGTTACGGCCTGTGCCCGGTTTTCAAGCAGGCTCTAACTCTTGAGCGCTTCCTGCAGTTCGCTGGCAATCTCGCCGGTCGTGGCGTCCAGTGATCGCTTCACGACTTTCGCGGCACCCTGAACTGCCTTGTCGAATGCTTTTTCGATCGTCGGCTCGCCGATTACTATCAGCCCCGCCTGGTTAGAAGTGAGTTCCCCGCCGCATCTTTGAGGTCCTTGCGGGGCAACCTTCGTGCTGCCCAGCCCGTGCCGCCGGTCAGCGTCTGGTAGGTGAAGATCCCGTTCCCGCCGAACGCGACCGACTGAGGCCCGGAGAACGAGCAGGTCCCATTCTCCGCAGCACACGAGGTATACCCGGTCGGCGCCCCGGACGGGCCCGGATTTGCCGCGACCAGGTACGTGCCGGGCTGCACGCCGAGGAGGTAGACGTAGCCGCCGGACTGCGACGCGCCGCCGATCCCGCTGGCGCGGGTAAACGAGCCGTTGCTCCACACCACCTGGCCGCCGACCTCGACGATCGAGTTGCTGGCGCTGCCGACCGGAACGGCGATGGGGCCGGTGGTGCCGGACGGCGCAGTGACGTTCATGCTGAAAGCCGTTAAATTCCACCATATCGGTGAGGCGGTTGTTCCCTCAGTGCGGCAGGGCCGGGAATCTCAGGTTGAGCTCGTTCAGGCGGGCGGAGGCCAGTTTGGTGCCGTCCTTGGTGTGCAGGGGATCGTCTCGTCGTAGAGGATCGCGCCGCTGATGCACTCGCCGAACCCGGTCGCAGTCACGATCAGAGCCCGGTGGGCGCGCCGGGCCTCCTCAGTCTGGGCGATCCCCGCTCTGGCGAAGCGCTTGTTGCAGGTCGGATTGCTCTCATCCATCGACACTCTCATCCATCGCCAGCAGTCCCTTGTCGCCGGCCACCAGCGCCCGCGCGGTAGCCAGAACCTCCCCGGCGGTCATGCCGGGCCGGCCCAGGTCCAGTCGCGGATTTCGGGCATGTCCTGGCCGTGGATGTCGATGTACCGGTCGTGCTCGACGAGCTTGTCGCGCATCTTCTGCTTGAGGTAGTCGCCGGTGGCGCCGAGCTGGGGGAGCCGGTCGATCACGTCCTGGACCAGGTGGTAGCGGTCCAGCCGGTTCTGCACCCTCATGTCGAAGGCCGTGGTGATCGTGCCTTCTTCGTTGTAGCCGCGGACGTGCAGGTTGCGGTTGGCGCGGCGGTAGGTCAGCCGGTGGATCAGCTGCGGGTAGCCGTGGAAGGCGAAGATGATGTGCTTGTCCCGGGTGAACAGCGAGTCGTAATCGGTGTCGCTCAGCCCGTGCGGGTGCTCGCTGGCGGACTGGAGTTTCATCAGGTCCACGACATTGACCACCCGGATCTTCAGGCCGGGCAGGTGCTCGCGCAGGATCGAGACGGCGCCCAGCACCTCCAGGGTGGGGGTGTCGCCGCAGCAGGCCAGCACGACGTCGGGTTCGGCGCCCTGGTCGTTGCTGGCCCAGTCCCAGATGCCGATCCCCTCGGTGCAGTGCACGGCGGCGGCGTCCATGTCCAGCCACTGGGGCATGGCGTGCTTGCCCGCGACGACGACGTTGACGTAGTGGCGGCTGCGCAGGCAGTGGTCGAAGACCGACAGCAGGCAGTTCGCGTCGGGCGGCAGGTAGACGCGGACGATGTCGGCTTTCTTGTTGACGACGTGGTCGATGAAGCCGGGGTCCTGGTGGGTGAAGCCGTTGTGGTCCTGCTGCCAGACGTGGGAGGCGAGCAGGTAGTTCAGCGAGGCGATCTTCCGCCGCCACGGCAGCTGCGCGGTGACCTTGAGCCACTTCGCGTGCTGGTTGAACATCGAATCGACAATGTGGATAAAGGCTTCGTAGCAGTTGAACAGGCCGTGCCGCCCGGTCAGCAGGTAGCCCTCCAGCCAGCCCTCGCACTGGTGCTCGCTCAGCATGGAGTCGAGCACGCGCCCGTCAGGCGCGAGGAATTCATCGCTGCGCTGGGTACGGGCCTCCCACTGGCGGCTGGTGACCTCGAAGACCGCCCCCAGCATGTTCGAGAGCGTCTCGTCGGGACCGAAGACACGGAAATTCCGCTGCGCCTCGTTGAGCACGGTCACGTCGCGCAAGAACTTACCAAGCACGCGCGTGTCCTCGGCGTCCACGGCACCGGGCGATGGCACGTCCACGGCGTGGACACG
>JBEKCN010000386.1:0-4894 GCA_050014855.1 Streptosporangiaceae bacterium
CCCGTGCCGGGGGCGCGGAACCGGCTCATCAGCCTGGCGGCGACCGACGGCGAGAGCACGGCCTCGCCGCGGGCCGCCGCCCGGACCGCCCGCAGCAGCTCGGCGCGGGGAGCGTCCTTGAGGAGGTAGCCGGTGGCGCCCGCCTCGATCGCGGGCAGCACGTGGCTGTCGGTGTCGTAGGTGGTCAGCACCAGCACGCGCGAGCCGCTGCCTCGCCTGGCCAGCTCGGTGATGGCGGTCAGCCCGTCCACGCCCGGCATCCGCAGGTCCATCAGGATCACGTCCGGCTTGAGGGCCAGGGCGAGCCGGATTGCCTCGGCGCCGTCCGAGGCTTCGCCGAGCACTTCGAACTCCGGATCGCGCGCGAACATGCTGCTCAGCCCGTCCCTGACCACCGGGTGATCGTCCGCGATCAGCAGCCTGATCGGGGCAGGTGTCCCGGCCGGGGCCGTGCCGCCGCCCTCGGCGCTGGCCTGCGGAACGGTCTCGGGGCGGCTCATGCGAGGGCCTCCGCTGGCGCCGCGGGGACGCAGGCCGAGATTCCCGTGCCGCCGCCTGGTTCCGATTCAACCTGCAGCGTTCCGGTTAGGCTCTCGATGCGATGCCGCATCGCGACCAGGCCGAACCCGCCGCCGCTGGCGCCGGAACCGCCTGCGCTCGCGCCGGAACCGCCTGCGCTCGCGCCGGAACCGCCTGCGCTGGCGCGCGGGGGGCCGCCGTTGCCGTTGGCCGTGCCCCTGCTTGCGGCCGCGCCGCTGCCGATCTGGGCTGCATCAAAGCCCTGGCCATCGTCGCGCACATCCAGGGCGACCTGGTGCTCCAGGTACGACAGCGTCACCCCGGCCCTGGTCGCCCGAGCGTGCCGGGCCACGTTGGCCAGCGCCTCCTGCGCGGTCCGCAGCAGCGCGAACTCGGTTTCCGGCCGGATCGGGCGCGGCGTACCGGTCGTGGTGACCTGGACCGGGATCCCGTGCAGCGCCGACCAGCGCCCGGCGATGTCGGCTAGTGCCTCGCTCAGCCGGGCCGTCTCCAGCGGTCCGGGACACAGCTCGTGCACCGACCGGCGTGCCTCGGACAGGCTCTCTCTGGCCAGCCCGGTTGCGGCCGCAAAATGCCTGCGCCACCCGGGCGGATCATCGCAGGCGTGCTCGGCCGCCTGCAGCTGGGTGATGATGCCGGTGAGGCCCTGGGCCAGCGTGTCGTGAATCTCCCGGGCCATCCGCTGTCGTTCGTCCAGGATCCCCGCCTCTCTGGCCTGGGCCAGCAGCTGCCGGTGCAGCCCCGCGTTCTCGGCCAGTGTCGCCTCGAGCCTGTGGTTGGCCTTGCTCAGCTCGTGCAGCGCCTGCTCGCGCTGATCGTGCCGCTCCTGGCTGATCGACAGGGACCAGGTCAGGCCGCACGCGACGGCCACGTTCACGGCCACGATAACGACGTAGATCAGTAGTCCGGTAGCGGTGGTCTTGTTGACGCCGTACGCCTGCGAGGTACCGCCCAGAATCCCCACCGCGGCGGCGCCGAGCTGCCGCCATGGCCACGGAAGGCGGAACACGAAGAAAAGGATCGTGAACGTGAAGATCCCGAAATCGGTATCCGTGATCACCAGCAGCGCGCCGATCACGACCAGCACGGTGACAAATACCGCCATCACCTGCGGACGGTCCCGCCAGCCGGGGTGCAGGGTGAACATCCACAGCATCCACGCCGCGGCCAGCGCGGCCAGAGCGTAGACGATGACCTGGGTGCTCCTGGTGGGGTCCTGGGTCACCGGCATCAACGCGATGCAAAACGCCAGCGTCACGTATGGCAGGGCGGTGGTCGCCGGAGACCATAGCTGCTCCAGCGGGCCCGGCCGGGAGCGTGGCATCGGACTGCTCATTGCGTCCTCCGTCCTGAATCTACTCCCGGGTGCTCTCAGCGGGCCAACGATCGTGGCCCGCGCTAGTCGGCGGCGATGGCGGCCAGGACGTCCAGCCTGGCCGCCCGGCGGGCGGGCCAGCTGGCGGCGACCAGACCGAGCAGCGCGGCGATCAGCACGAAGAGCAGCAGGCTGGGCACCGGCACCACGGTGTCGGTGATGCCCTGCTGCTTCAGCGAGGAGACCAGCGCGAGGCCCATGCCGGTGCCGATGATGACGCCGATGATGGCGCCGAAGATGGCCAGGATCACCGCCTCGGACCGGATCATGGTCCGGACCTGCCGCCGCCGCATGCCGATCGCGCGGAGCAGGCCGATCTCGCGGGTGCGCTCGAACACCGAGAGCATGAGCGTGTTCACGATCCCGATGAGCGCGACGAGCACGGCCAGGGCGAGCAGGGCGTAGATCAGTCCGAGCAGCCGGTTGACGCTGGCCGTCTGGGCCTGCTCGAACTGGGCCCTGGTCTGGACCTGGACGTTGGGGGAGGAGGCCAGGGCGTTGGTCACGGCCTGGCCCACGGCGGCGCCGCGGTTGGTGCGCAGCAGGACGGCAGCCGGATCCGGGTGAGCGTAGTGGGCCAGGAAGAGCCCGTCGCTGACGAGGAAACTCTGGATCAGGGCGTTGGCCTGGTAGATCCCGCCGATGCGCAGGGTGGACGAGCCCGTCTCGGCGAACTTCACCGGGACCATGTTGCCGACCGACAGGTGCTTCGACGTCGCGGTCGTCGAGTCGATGAGCAGCTCGCCCTGGCTCAGGGCGGCCGGGCTGCCCGCCGTCATGCGCAGGATCAGCGTGTCGGCGAGATGGGCGGTCGATACCCCGGTCAGCGTCGACAGCGCGCCGTCGAACTCGAACCCTGACCGGTAGACGACCGTGCTCGCGGTGACGCCCGGCACGGCCGATGCTGCGGCCGACGCCGCCGGGCTCAGTTGCCCGGAACTGGCCGACACGAGGAGGTCGGCGCTGATGGCCTGGTCCACGCTACTGGTGGTGGACCGCGAGAGCGAGGCGCCGAACACGGCCATCGCAGCGACCAGGGCCAGGCCGACCATGAGTGCCGCGGCCGTCTGGGCGGTGCGCAGCGGGCTGCGCATGCAGTTCTCGCGCCCGAGCTTGCCTGGTTCCCCGAGCAGCCGGGCCAGCGGACGGCCGATCGCGCCGGCGACCGGCCGCGCGACCGCGGGGGCGAGCATGGCGGCGCCGACGAAGATGCCCACCGAGCCCACGCCGACCAGCTGGATGGCCGGCTTGGCCAGCCCGATGGCCAGCATGACCACGCCGGCCAGGCCCATGCCGGCGCCCCAGGCGAACCGGCGCCGGGGCGAGACGTCGCGGTCAGGCCCCCGGTCGTCGAGCGCGGCGACCGGGGGGATGCGGACGGCGCGCCGGGCCGGGCCGATCGCGGACACCACCGTGACGCCGACCCCCACGGCCAGCCCGACCACGACGGTGCGCGCCTCGAAGACCAGCGATCCCACCGGCAGCGCAACTCCGAACGCGCGCAGCAGGGCCTCGAGCCCGACCGCGGCCAGCACGCCGAGGCCGAGCCCGATCACCGACGAGACGAGCCCCACGGCAGCCGCCTCGGCGAGCACGGAACGGAACACCTGACGGCGGCTCGCACCGACAATCCGCAGCAGGGCCAGCTCCCGCGTCCGCTGCCCGACAATGATCGAGAACGTGTTGAAGATGGTGAACGCGCCGACGAACAAGGAGATGAACGCGAACACCAGCAACGCGGAGTCGAAGAAGGAGAGCGCCTAGTCGACGGCGTTCGTCTCCTCGCTGACCACGGTCTGCCCGGTGACCACCTGCACGCCCGGGGGCAGCTCCCTGGCGATGGCCTGCTGCACCGCGGCCTTGCTGGCGCCCGGTGCGGCCATCACGTTGATGTCATCGAGCTGGCCAACCTCCTGGATCGCCTGCTGCGCGGTCGGGAGGGTGAACGCGGCCAGGGTCGACCCGGCGAGGTTGTTAGCCGTGCCGAACTGGGCGATGCCGCTGATCGTGAAGGTCCGGGATGACGCGGCGAACAGGATGCGGACCCGCCCGCCCGCGGTGAAGTGGTAGCCCTGCGCCGTCCCGGCGTCCATCACCACGTCGTCCGGGGTTACTGGCGGGCCGCCCGCGATCAGGTGCAGGCTGGAGATCTGCTGATCCGGGTCGAAGTTCACGCCGAGGGTCGGCTCGCCGCCGTTCTCGATCGCCTTGCCATCGGGGGCCACGAACTGGGCGTAGCCCTCGACCTCGCCCTCAGCGGCCGCGACGCCGGGTACGGCCCGGACCGTGGCCAGCAGCGACTCGGGCAGCTCGTTGCGCGCCGCGTTCGCGCCGCTGCCGAGCAGGGCGACCCCGCGGACCTGGAAGTCGATCTTGTCGTAGATGTTGCCGAACAGTTCGGTGAACGTGTTGTGCAACGTGTCGGTCAGCACGAACGTCCCGGAGATGAAGGTGACGCCGAGCACGATGGCCAGCGCAGTCAGCGCCAGCCGGAGCTTGTGGGCCAGCAGGCCCTTGATCGTCACGGTGCGCATGTCAGGCCCCCAGGGTCCGCATCCGCTCGAGCACGGAGTCGGCGGTGGGCTGCTGGAGTTCGCCCACCACGGCCCCGTCGGCCAGGAACACGACCCGGTCCGCGTACGCGGCCCCGCGCGGGTCGTGCGTCACCATCACGATCGACTGGCCGAGCTCGGTCACCGACCGGCGCAGAAAGGCGAGCAGGTCCGCGGAGGCGTTGGAGTCCAGGTTGCCGGTCGGCTCGTCGGCGAAGATGAGGTCCGGCTTATTGATCAGCGCCCGGGCACACGCGACACGCTGCTGCTGACCGCCCGACAGCTGATGGGGACGGTGCGTCAGCCGGTCCCCGATGCCTAGCTGGTCGACCAGGTAGCCCAGCCACTCCTGGTCAGCCTTCTTGCCCGCCAGGGCGGCGGGCAGGGTGATGTTCTCCGCTGCGTTCAGCGTCGGGAGCAGGTTGAA
>JBEKCN010000387.1:0-4884 GCA_050014855.1 Streptosporangiaceae bacterium
GAGGCGCTCAACTTGCCGTACGTGCTTGACGCCCTGCCAGCAGGCCTGCACGAGGTGATCCTGGTAGACGGCCATTCCGTGGACGGCACTGTCGAGGTGGCCCGGCAGATCCGTCCGGACATTAAGATCATCCATCAGGGGAGGCGGGGCAAGGGCAACGCCTTGGCCTGCGGATTCGCCGCGGTGACCGGCGACATTATCGTGATGCTCGACGCCGATGGGTCGGCCGACCCCGATGAGATCGCCGCCTTCGTGGCGGCGCTCGCGTCCGGGGCCGACTTCGCCAAGGGCACCCGGTTCAGCAAGGGCGGCAGCAGCCACGACATCACCCGCCTCCGGCGGCTAGGCAACGCAGCCCTGAATGGCCTGGTCAACCGCCTTTTTAGCACGGACTACACCGATCTTTGCTACGGCTACAACGCATTCCGCGCCTTTCTGCTCCCGGTGCTCGACCTGCCCCCCGTGCATTCCCCTGGTGTGTCGGCCGACGCGATGCGGTGGGGCGACGGGTTCGAGATCGAGACCCTGATCAATGTCCGGATGGCCCACGCTGGCGTCAGCATCACCGAGGTCGGCAGCACGGAGAGGGCTCGCCTGCACGGAGTTAGCAACCTGCATGCGCTCCCGGACGGCCTCCGGGTGCTGCGCACCGTCCTGGCGGAGCGCCGCCGGCCGGTCCGGATGGATCGCATCGCCATCACCAGTCAGGTGCCGGTCAACATCCCCATCACCAATCAGCTGCCGGTAAACGCGGACCTCGTCGAAGAGCCGAGGTGACCGGCCGGATGGCTGCGGCGGGCACGGCATCCGTCGTTATCGCGGCATATACGCTCGAGCGCTCGGCGGGCCTCACCCGGACCGTTGCTTCGGCGGTTAGCCAGCAACCACGGCCGCACGAGGTGATCGTCGCGGTGGACAACAACCTCGATCTGTACAAGTGGGTATGCCGGCAGGTCCCAGGTGCGGTCACCGTGCACAACCAGGGGGCCAGGGGCGCCTCCGCGACCCGCAACGCTGGTGCGTCGGTGGCAGCCGGCAGCGTCCTGGCGTTCCTGGACGACGATACGGTCGCCGGGCCGGGGTGGCTCAGAAACCTGACCGCGCCGCTCGCCCGCGCAGATGTGGCCGGGGTGGGCGGCTACGTGGAGCCGATGTGGTTCGGGCGCACGCCGGGCTGGATGCCGGAGGAGTTCCTGTGGGTAGTCGGCGCCTCTTACCGCGGCCAGCCGAGGACCGCCACCACCGTCCGCAATGTGTGGTCAGAGAACATGGCGGTGGCCCGGCATGACTTCTGGGCTGTTGGCGGCTTCCGGGAGGGATTCGGCAAGCTCGGCCAGGTCTGCCGACCCGAGGACACCGACTTCTGTATCCGGCTGACCACCGCGCTGGGGGGCAGGCCCTGGTGGTACGAGCCGTCGGCCCGGATAGCCCACAGCGTGCCGCCGCACCGTGGCACCCTCCGGTACTTCGTTCTCCGCTGCTACAGCGAGGGCCAGGGAAAGGCGGAACTGGCGGTCCTGCTGGGGCGGGACGAAGGGCTGCGGGACGAGCGACGGCATGCCAGCAGGACGCTGCCACGGGGAATCTGCCGCGAGCTCCGGCAGGCGGTCCTGGGCCGGGAGGTCGGTGCCGCACAGCGGGCGTCGGCCATCTGCGTCGGGCTTACCGCGGCTGGCCTCGGCTACCTTGTGCGCCGCGGCCGGCCGCCGGGCCCGGCCGCCGGCGCCGGGTACACGGTTCCGGCCCGATGACGGCGGCGCGCGCTGAACGCGGATTCGGGAAGGACCCGTCGTGACTGTCCAGGTGGAGCTCGGGGCGGCGCAGCGGCCTTGGCTGGTGGCCGAGGTGGACCTCGCGGACGGCCTTCCGGCCCTGCCCGCGATGGACGGCACGGGCCAGCCGGTGGGCGGGGCCTTCGTGCTGGTCCGGGTGTTCAGCGAACCGGTCGCCGGGCTGTGGGTGGCCGTCCCCGACGCGGGCCTGTCAGCCGAGGAACTCGGCCGTGCGGCGGATGCCCAGGCAGGACGCGAGCTGCGGGCCCGGCTGCGCGCGGCGGGCTGGCGCGATCATCCGGCCGGCCTCCCGCTGAACGGCGTGGTGCCGGACAGCCGCCCGGCCTGGCTGCGGGGACTGGACGCGGCAGAGGCCAGTCCGGTGAATCTCACGGCGGTCCTGTGCACGCGGGACCGGCCTGAGGACGCGCGGCGCTGCCTGGACAGCCTGCAGCGGCAGAGCTACCCACGGCTCACCGTGATGGTGGTCGACAACGCTCCCCGCGACGATCGGATACGTCAGTTCGTGGAGTCGGGGCAGTTCCGGGTGCCAGTCCGGTACGTGGCTGAGCCGGTGCCCGGCCTATCGCACGCCCGCAACAGGGCCGTCGCCGAGTGCGAGACGGAGCTGATCGCGTTCCTGGACGACGACGAGGTGGCCTGCCGGTACTGGGCGTCGGAACTGGTCCGCAGCTTCATCGAGGAACCGGCCGTGGACTGCGTCGCCGGGCTGATCGCGCCTCGTGAGCTGCGAACACGGGCCCAGCAGCTCTACGAGCGGTTCGGCGGGCACAGCAAGGGGCGTGGTTTCCGGCCGGTGATCTTCGACGGCCGCGAGATGGGGAAGACCAGGGCACTTTTCCCGCTGCCGCCCTTCGGCACCGGCGCGAACATGGCTTTCCGCCTGGCGGTGCTTCGCGAACTCGGCGGCTTCGACACCGCACTTGGCGCCGGGGCCGCTACCTGCGGTGGCGAGGATACCGATATCTTCTCGACGCTGCTGCTGGATGGGCGGCGCATCGCCTACCGGCCCGCGGCCTTGCTCTGGCACTATCACCGGAGCACGCACGAGGCGCTGCGCAGCCAGCTGTACGGATACGGCGTGGGCCTGACGGCGTTCTACGCGGCGGTGGTGACCCGGCACCCGCTGCACGCGTTCCGGCTGCTGGCCCTGGCCCCGCGGGCCATTCGTGAGCTAGCCGGGTCCGGCGGGATCCGTGCGCAGAGCTTCGGGAAGTCGTTCCCGGCTGACTTGCTGGCGGCAAACCGCAGCGGGCTGGCCCATGGACCGGCGGCGTACTGGAAGGCCCGGCGACAGCAACGGCGGGTGGCTGGGCGGTGAGTCGGAACATCGTCCCGGTCCGCCTGCCGGCCGCCGGCCCATCCGGGCGGAACCGTCCGGCCGCGGCCCGGGCCACCGGCCTGCATACGCGAGCAGGCGGGGACGCCGGCGGGCCTGTTGCCTTCCCGCTGATCGTGCTCCTCTCGTCGGTGGGCACCCTGGCCGTGGCCGCCGCTTACGCCGCGGGCCGGGAAGGATGGCCGTACCTCAGCGCGCTGTACTGGCCCGGACAGCTGCTGGTTTACGTACCAATCGCGCTCCGGGCGTATTCGCCCCGGCTCACCAGGCCGGCCGAGGGCTTCGCATTGCTGCTCCTGCTGTTCGTCCAGCAGACCCTGCTCTTCAGGATGTACAGCCCGCTGGCGCTCAAGTTCCCGGACGAGCTGCAGCACTGGCGCGGAACCGTCAACGTGATCCAGTCCGGCAGCCTGGGCCAGGCCAACTACTCCCTCCCGGTGGCTGTCCACTACCCGGGGCTGGAGGCACTGGGCGGCGCGCTGAGCGCATCTACTGGCCTGTCCCTGACGGCAACCGCCTTCATCGTGGCGGCCCTGCTGCGTCTGCTGCTGGTCTGTGCCCTGTACGTGCTGTGCCTGCGGATCAGGGCGGACTGGCGCGTGGCCACCTTGGCCTGCGTCATCTACGCGGCCAACCCGCTCTACATGTTCTTTGACGCCATGTACATTTACCAGACCCTGGCCCTGCCGTTCCTGCTGCTGGCGGTGTGGGCGCTCCGCCTGCTGCGATTGCCGGGCCACGCCGCTGGCCGCTGGGTGGTCCTGCTGATCGCGATCGGCGTGGTGACGGTCTCCCACCACGTCACGTCGTTCGTGATGGTCGCCCTGCTGGGCGGCTTGGCCGCGGCCGGGTTGCGCCGGCCCCGGCCTGGCCGGGGGCTGTGGCCGGTAGCCGCGTGGCTGATGGCCACGGCGGCGGTGCTCGCGTGGGTGCTACTGGTCGCCCGCGATGTGTTCGGCTACCTCGCCCCGGTGGCGGCTTCTCTCGGCAACAGCGCGACCGGATTGCTGCGCGGCCAGCTCGGGGGGATGGCGCCGGGGCGGGCGTCCGTGGCAGAACCGCTGGACGAGCGGCTGGCCACGATCGGGGCGCTGGGCATTCTGGCGTTCCTGGTGGTGCGCGGCAGCCGGGACCTGTGGCCGGAACGCCATGCTGAGCCGTGGACGCTCCCGTTGATCGGCGGCGCCTTGCTGATCTTCGTGGCCACCGGCCTGCGCTTCGTGGCGTCAGACGGCGCTGAGCTGTCCGGCCGGGCGTCCACCTTCATCTACATTCCGGTGGCGCTGGTCGCCGCCATCGTCCTGCACGACATCCGCCGTCGCGGCCTGAACCACCACGACACGGGCCGCCGCGGCCTGGCTCTGCGGGACGGAGCGCCTCCGGTAGTGGCCGCTGCGGTGATCTTGATGGGTGGTGTCGCCAGCGGATGGCCGCCGGCCTGGGATCGGCTGCCC
Organism: Streptosporangiaceae bacterium; assembly: GCA_050014855.1. Taxonomy (GTDB): domain Bacteria; phylum Actinomycetota; class Actinomycetes; order Streptosporangiales; family Streptosporangiaceae; genus Bog-532. Next base: position 4,587 of record JBEKCN010000387.1, read on the forward strand.
GGGCCGTATCTCGCCGCCGGGTTCGAGCGGTCCGTGGATCCACAGGGAATCGCGGCCGCCGAATGGGCCCTGGGCGCGCTCGGCCCCGGGCACCGGTGGGCGGGGGACCTAACCGCGTACACCTTGCTGACCACGATTGGCGACCAGAACACGGTGCGTGACGTCGGGGTGCTGTTCGACGGTAAGGGAGCCGATGCCGCGGCCAGCTCATTCGTGAAGCGTCAGGACGTCGAATTCCTTGCGGTCGACCTGAGGGACAGCATGCGGCTTCCAGCCAGCGGCGCCTATTTCCCGATAG
>JBEKCN010000388.1:0-4880 GCA_050014855.1 Streptosporangiaceae bacterium
GCCGCGATCCCCCGCCCGCGCCGCGCTCCGCCGCCCGGGCCCGCGCCGTGCTCTCCCGCGCCGCCCGCGCCGCGCTCTCCCGTGGCCGTCCGGGCCCGCACCGTGCTCTTCCGCGCCGCCCGCGCCCGAGGTGTGCTCCCCCGCGCCCGCGCCGCGCTTCCCCCGGGCCTGCGCCGCGCTTCCCTTCGCACCCGTGCCGAGCGGGCGCCCGAGCCAGCCGCCGGCGCCGACCCGCGCGCTTTCCCTGCGGTCAGAACGGAACGGATCTCGCCGGAAGCTTCAGCGAGTCACGTCCGCTTATGCGCTTCTTGCTGTTATCACCCTAGCCGGTCAGCGCTGGTCCAGCTGGTCGAGATGGGCCTCGACGCGGCGGAGCAGCCCCAGGAGCTGGGCATGCTGTTCCCCCGACAGGCCGCCGCTGGTGACCGCCTCCATCCGGGTCCACATCTCCTCGACGGCAGCCGGCGCACGCAGCCCTCCTCCGTCAGGTGCACCAGAACCACCCGGCGGTCATCCGCCGACTGCTGCCGGGCGACCACCCCGGCCCGCTCCAGCCGCTGGAGCATCTTGGTCACGGTGGAATGGTCGATGCCCAGGGCGTCGACCAGCTCCTGCTGGGAACGGCGCTCACCCTCGGCCAGCAGCAGCAGGAGCAGCAGCAGCAGTTCCTGACCCGGGTAAAGGCCTAGCGGCCGCAGGTACTCCGCCGCCATCGCCCGGTTCTTCGGCGAGATGCGGAACACGGCGTGCACCAGGGGGCCCTTCTGCTCTGCGATGTCACTCTGCCGGGGCCACCAGCCGGGCCGGCCGACCCGCCGTGGCCGCGACCCGGCAGGACCGTGACCCGTGCCTGGCATGAAGCCATCATGGCACTCACTTACCGCAGCCCAGGCATCCTGCCCGCCGGTAGCCGGGCCGGCCCGGCTACCGGACCGGCGATGCAACCGTGCCCTGAGGATTGATCAGCGCGGCGAGGTCACGACGCATACCGCGTTGCGCTGACAGATTCCAAATTTTGTCCTTTGTCCGGCGCCGAGGGGCCTGCCCGCGGGGGCACAAGGAGGCCTGGCCGGGTGAGCGGAGCCGTTGGCCGGGGCGGCCGCCGACCGTGCCCGCGGGCTGGATCGAGCGGGCTGGATCGAGCGGGCCGTAACGGGCGGGCTGTAGGCAGGCCCAGGTGCTCGGCCAGCCAGGGCCCGGTGACGCTGGCCGGATCCCGTGCGACGTGCTGCGGTGCGCCCCGGGCGACGATGCGGCCCCCGTCCGGCCCGCCGCCCGGGCCCATGTCGATGAGGTAGTCAGCCGTACCCAGCAGGTCGAGATCGTGGTCGATGACGATGATGGTGGCCCCGGCATCGAGCAGCCGGTCGAAGACACCGACGAGCGTGCCGACGTCCAGCGGATGCAGCCCGGTTGACGGCTCGTCGAAGACGTACAGCGCGCCGCGCTGGCTGCTGCGCAGGCGGGAGGCGATACGCAACCGCTGGGCTTCACCGCCGGACAGGGACGGCGTCGGCTCGCCCAGACACAGGTAGCCCAGCCCGACCTCGTCGACGGGCCGCAGGGCCGCGGCGATCGGGCCTTGCTCACCGAACCGGGCGAGCGCGTCGTGCACGGTAAGGCCGAGGACGTCCGAGATCGTGAGGCCGTCGACGCGGACGGCGAGGGTCGCGTCGTTGAAGCGGGCGCCGTGGCAGGTCGGGCACTGAACCGTGATGTCGGGCAGGTACTGCACGTCGAGGTCGATGTCGCCGAGGCCCCGGCAGGTCGGACACTGGCCCTCGCGGGTGTTGAAGGAGAAGTGCCCGGGCTTCCACTTCTGCCGCCGCGCGGCGGGCGTATCGGCGAACAGGCGGCGTATCGGGTCGAAGGCGCCGGAGTAGGTGGCCGGCGTCGACCGGGCGTTCTGGCCGATGGGTGAGGCGTCGATCTGGACGACCTGGCCGATGCCGCCGAGGTCGAGGCCACGGACGTGGCTGGGCAGCGCCGATCCGTTGAGCAGCGCGCGGGCGGCCGGGACCAGGCTGTCCAGGACGAGGGCGGTCTTCCCGGCCCCGGACGGGCCCGCCACCGCGGTGAGGCGGTGCAGCGGAAAGGCGGCCGTGACGCCGTGCAGGTTGTAGAGGTCGCCGACCTCCAGGGTGATCTGGCCGCCGGCGTCGGCCGCCCCGCGGTCAGCCGCCCCGGGGCCAGCCGCCCGGGGGCCGGAGGGCACGGCCCGGTCCCGCCGGACGATGGCCGTCCCGGCGAGAAAGGGGCCCATGATCGAGTGCGGATCGGCCGCGAGCTGGTCCGGGGTGCCCTCGGCGATGATGGTGCCGCCATGAGCCCCGGCGGCGGGGCCGAGCTCGATGATCCAGTCCGCGGCGCGCATGATTTCCCGCTCGTGCTCCACGATGACGATGGAATTGCCGTTCCGGGCGAGAGCGGCGATCGTGGCGTGCAGGCCCGCGATGTTGCTGGGGTGCAGCCCAACGGACGGCTCGTCGAGCACGTAGAGCATGCCGGTGGTATTTTCGCGCACCGTCGAGGTGAGCTCGATCCGCTGCCGCTCTCCGGCCGACAGTGACGCGCCGGAGCGGTCCAGCTGGAGATAGCCGAGCCCGACGTCGAGCAGCGGCGTGAGTGTGCCGTTCAGCTCGCCGATCAGGCCTGCGGTCAGGCGGCCCAGCTCCGCGGGCAGCCCGCTGGGCAGGCCGGCCACGAACGAGTGCAGCTCGTCCAGGCGAAGCGCGCTGATCTGGGCAATGTTCTGGCCGCCGAGCAGCGAGGTCAGCGCCTCGGGGCGCAGCCGGGTGCCGTGGCACACCGAGCAGGTCCGGATGACCAGGAAGCGGCGTACCCGCCCGCGGCTGACTTCGGTGTCGCTGCGCAGCGCCCGCTCCACGGTGGCGATGGCGTTCTCGTAGGTCACGTTGAGCTGCACGGGCCGTCCCGACCGGCCCGAACTGAACGTCACCCGCCGCTGGACCGGCTCGCCGTGCAGCACGATCTCCCTTTCGCGCCGGGTCAGCTCCCGGAACGGGACGTCGAGCCGGACCCCGAGCTCGCGGGCCGCGTACTGGTACAGCCGGCGCGAGCCCGCGTTCCACGGCAGGACGGCGCCTTGCTCGATGGTCTTGCCCTGGTCGGGGACGAGCGTGTCCACGTCGACCTCGGACCGCACGCCCAGGCCGTTGCAGGCCGGGCAGGCGCCATAGGAGTTGAACGAGAAGGACTCAGCGCTGGGTGCCTCGAAGTGCACGCCGCACACCGGGCACACGATCTCCATGTCCTGGGTCGCGACGGACGACTCGACGCGGTGCCCGTTTGGGCACAGATGGGAGCCCAGCCGGGACATTATCAGGCGCAGGACGTTCAGGACCTCCGTCATGGTCCCGACCGTGCTGCGCGCGCCGGGCACCGGTGGACGCTGGCGCAGCGCCAGCGCGGGCGGCAGGTGGCCGATCCGGTCGACGTCCGGCCGCTGGGCCTGGGTCAGCCGCCGGCGGCTGTAGGTGCTCAGGGCCTCCAGGAAACGGTGCATACCCTCGGCGTAGAGGGTGCCAATGGCCAGGGAGGTCTTGCCGGATCCGGAGACGCCGACGATGGCCACGGTCCGCCACAGCGGGACGTCCACGTCGAGATCGCGCAGGTTGTTGTGCCGGGCGCCGCGCACTTCGATGGCGGTCGGCAGCGTGCCGGGCACGGGCAGCCCCGGGCCGGCGCCCGCGGCTGGGGTGAGCCCGCGCCGTCCGTCGAGTGCGCTATGAGGAGGGCTCATCTCCCCATAGTGACGGTTACGGGTTAACCGGCACCAATCGCCCGGCAAGATGGGACCATGCCCGATCTTGTGCCGGCGGCCATCCCGGCTGGCCGGCTGTGCAGCCTGCCGCAGCCCACGCTGCAGGCCGGCCAGCTCACCCTGCGGCCCTGGCGGCTGTCCGATGCCGAAGCGGTCGTCGAGGCGTACCGCGATCCCGATATCCGGCACTGGCATGTCCAGTCGATGACGGAAGACGAAGCACTCAGGTGGCTGGCCTCGTGGCCCGATCGCTGGCGGGCTGAGACCGGCGCCGGGTGGGCGGTCACGCAGCTGGACGCACTGGTTGGCCGGGTCGGGTTCCGGTCGATCACCCTGCGCGAGGGGCACGCCGAGCTCGCCTACTGGACCGTGCGGGCCGCCCGCGGGCGCAATATCGCGCCGCGGGCGGTGCGGGCCGTGTCGACCTGGATGTTCCAGTCGGTGGGACTGCACCGGATCGAGCTGTGCCACTCGGCGCTGAACCCGGTCTCGTGCCGGGTCGCGGACAAGGCGGGTTTCCGTTACGAGGGGACGCGGCGCCAGCAGTTCCTGCACCGGGATGGCTGGCACGACATGCACCTGCACGCCCGGCTCGCGGCCGACGAGACGGCTCGCTAGGGTCTGCCCTGCCGATCACCGGTGGCGGTGGTGCACTTGCCGGGTGTGCCGAACTGGGCTGGGCGCCGGGCTGCTCGGCGGCGCCATGCTCGGCCTGATCTACGGCCTGATCGACGGCTCCACCGACGGCTGGACGGCGGTCCCGATCGTCAGCCTGATCGCCGGGGCGGCGCTGTTCGCCGCGTTCGGCTTGCGCCAGCGGCTGGCCACGGACCCGATCATCCTGCCGTCGCTGCTGGCCAACCGCGGGTTCACCGCTGGCCTGCTGCTCGGCCTGGCCTACTTCGCGACCGTGAACGGCCTGGCCTACGTCCTGTCACTGTTCTTCCAGAACGCCCTGGGCCTCAGCGCGTCGCGGGCGGCGCTCGGGCTCAGCCCGCTGATGGCCGGCATCATCATCTCCTCGTTCGTCGGCCGCCCGCTGATTCCCCGGCTCGGCCGCCGGCTGGTGGTCACCGGGCTGCTGTTCAGCCTGGCC
>JBEKCN010000389.1:0-4870 GCA_050014855.1 Streptosporangiaceae bacterium
CGAGATGACCGACGCGAGTGTGGCGGTGCCGGACCTGCTGCAGCGCAGCCACCGGCTCGGCTCCGATCCCCGCAATACCAACTACGCGGGGGGAAACACCTCGGCCAAGGCCACCGCCACCGATCCGGTTACCGGGCATCCGGTGGAGCTGATGTGGGTCAAGGGGTCGGGCGGCGACCTGGGCACGCTGACCGAGGCCGGGCTGGCCGTGCTGCGAGTGGACCGGCTGCGGGACCTGGCCCGCGTCTACCCGGGAGTCGAGCATGAGGACGACATGGTGGCCGCGTTCGACTACTGCCTGCACGGCAAAGGTGGCGCGGCGCCGTCGATCGACACCGCCATGCACGGGCTGGTCGACGCGGACTGCGTCGACCACCTGCACCCCGACTCCGGGATCGCGTTCGCCGCCGCCGCCGACGGCGAGGAGCTGACCAAGGCCTGCTTCGGGGACCAGGTCGCCTGGGTGCCGTGGCGGCGGCCCGGCTTCCAGCTCGGCCTGGACATCGCGCGGGTCAAGCGGGACCACCCGGAGGCTATCGGGGTCATACTCGGCGGGCACGGGATCACCGCGTGGGGGGAGACCAGCGACGAGTGTGAGGCCCGGTCACTGGCGATCATCGCCCGGGCGAGCGCCTACATCGAGGAGCACACGAACCAGGCTCCGTTTGGTGACGTCATCGACGGTTACCAGCCGCTGGCCGGCCCCGAACGGCGGGCGCGCGCCGCCGCCCTGGCGCCGGTGCTGCGCGGCCTCGCCTCGACCGACCGGGCGCAGGTCGGTCACTTCACCGACAGCGACGTGGTGCTCGATTTCCTGTCCCGGTCCAAGCACCCCGAACTCACCGCCCGCGGGACGTCGTGCCCCGATCATTTCCTGCGCACGAAGGTCCGGCCGCTCGTGCTCGACCTGCCGCCGTCCGCGCCGGTGGCCGACGCCATCGCCCGGCTGCGTGAGCTGCACGCCGCCTACCGCGAGGACTACCGCGCCTACTACGACCGGCACGCCGACGCTTCCTCGCCGCCCATGCGCGGGGCGGACCCGGCCATTGTGCTGGTGCCCGGGGTGGGGATGTTCAGCTACGGGGCGGACAAGCAGACGGCGCGGGTGGCCGGGGAGTTTTACGTCAACGCGATCAACGTAATGCGCGGCGCGGAGGCGCTGTCCACCTACACGCCGATCAGTGAGGCGGAGAAGTTCCGCATCGAGTACTGGGAGCTGGAGGAGGCCAAGCTGCGGCGGCGGCCTGCACCCAGGCCGCTGGCCACCCGGGTGGCCCTGGTGACCGGGGGCGGGTCCGGGATCGGGCGGGCCATCGCGCGGCGGCTGGCGGCCGAAGGGGCGTGCGTGGTCGTGGCGGACCGGGACGGCGAGGCGGCGGGAAAGGTGGCCGGGCAGATTGGGCCGACCGATGTCGCGGTGCCGGTCACCGTCGACGTGACCAGCGAGGCGGCGGTCGCGGCCGCGATCGCCGACGTGGTGCTGGCGTTCGGCGGGGTGGACCTGGTGGTCAACAACGCGGGCCTGTCCATCTCCCGGCCGCTGCTGGAGACCTCGGCCGCGGACTGGGACGTGCAGCACGACGTGATGGCGCGCGGATCGTTCCTGGTCTCACGGGAGGCGGCCCGGGTCCTCGCGGCGCAGGACATGGGCGGCGACATCGTCTACATCGTGAGCAAGAACTCCGTCGTGGCCGGCCCGTCTAACGTGGCCTACGGCGCGGCCAAAGCAGACCAGGCACATCAGGTCCGGCTGCTCGCCGCCGAGCTGGGGCCGCTCGGGATCCGGGTCAACGGGATCAACCCCGATGGAGTGGTGCGCGGGTCGGGGATCTTCGCGGGCGGCTGGGGCGCGCAGCGGGCCGCCGTGTACGGGGTGCCCGAGTCCGAGCTCGGCGCCTTCTACGCCAAACGGACCCTGCTGGGGCAGGAGGTACTGCCGGAGCACGTCGCGGCGGCCGTGGTGGCGCTGACCGCCGGAGACCTGTCCCTCACCACGGGGCTGCATATCCCGGTGGACGCGGGGGTGGCCGCGGGGTTCCTGCGGTGAGGCCCGAGCGGGTTGCGGGGGGCCGGACCGGCACGCCCGAGATGCCGCTCAGCCACGACGACCTCGAGCTGCTCCGGTTGCTGGCCGACGGCGTGCTCCTGGGCGCCGTCGCACGGCGGCTGCGGGCGTCGGAACGGACGGTGCGGCGCCGCATCCGGGACATCTGCGACCGGCTCGGCGTGGACGCGCCCATTCAGGCCGTCGTGTGGGCCGCCCGGCGGGGCCTGATGTGACGTCGCTGGTGGCGGCGGCCGACCTCGGGGCCTCCAGCGGCCGGGTGATGGTGGCCCGGGTCGGGCCGGGTGAGCTCGGGCTGCGCGAGGTACACCGGTTCGCCAACGTCCCGGTCCGGGTGGGCGGGACGCTGTACTGGGACATTCTGCGGCTCTACGCCGATGTGCTGGACGGCCTGGCCATCGCGGGCGGCGCGGGCGGCGCGGGCCTGGCCAGCGTGGGGATCGACTCGTGGGGCATCGACTACGGCCTGCTCGACGAGACCGGTGCGCTGCTGGGGAACCCGGTGCATTACCGCGACGCCCGGACCGGCGGAGCCGCGGAACGGCTGTGGGCCCAGGTGCCCGCCGCCGACCTGTACGCCGTGACGGGCATCCAGCAGCTGCCGTTCAACACCGTCTACCAGCTCGCCGCGGCGGCCGGGAGCCCGCAGCTGGCAGCGGCCCGGACACTGCTGCTGATCCCGGACCTGCTCGGCTACTGGCTGACCGGGCAGGCCGGGGCGGAGCGGACCAACGCATCGACGACCCAGCTGCTCGACGCGCGGACCGGCGAATGGGCCTGGCCGCTGATCGAGCGGGCCGGGATTCCCCGGCGTATCTTCCCCCCGTTGCGCCAGGCCGGCACCGTGATCGGCCCGGTCCGCGCGAACCTGGACGAGCGGGCCCGGCCTGTGACGGGGCTGCCGGTGGTGGCGGTCGGATCACACGACACCGCATCCGCGGTGGCCGCGGTGCCGGCCCACGGCCGCGATTTCGCCTATATATCCAGCGGAACGTGGTCGCTGGTCGGGATGGAGCTGGACCAGCCCGTGCTGACCGAGGCCAGCCACCGGGCGGGCTTCACCAACGAGGCCGGGATCGACGGCCGGATCCGTTATCTGCACAACGTGACCGGCCTGTGGCTGCTCCAGGAATCGATGCGCGCCTGGGCCACGGCCGGCGTTCCGGCGGAACTGTCCGACCTGCTGGCCCGGGCGGCCCAGCTTCCCCCACTCGGGTCGGTGGTCGACGCGGACGACCCGGCGTTCCTGGCTCCCGGCGACATGCCGGCCCGCATCTGCGCCGCGTGCGCCCAGGCCGGTGACCCGGTTCCGGCCACTCCCCCGGAAATCGTCCGCTGCGTGCTGGACAGCCTGGCGCTGGCGTACCGGAGAACGATCACCCGGGCCCAGGAACTGTCCGGGCGGCACGTGGACGTCATCCACCTGGTCGGCGGCGGGGTCAGGAACGAGCTGCTCTGCCAGCTCACCGCGGATGCGTGCGGCCTGCCGGTGATCGCCGGGCCGGTCGAGGCGGCCGCGCTGGGCAACGCGCTGGTCCAGGCCCGTGCGCTGGGCGCGGCACCGGACGATCTCGACGAACTGCGGGGCCTGCTGCGCGCGACGCAGGAACTTCGGCGGTTCGAGCCACAGGGAAACGGCGCGGCGTGGGAGGCGGCGGCGCGGCGCCTGGGCGTCAGTTCCCCCAGCCCACGGCGGCCCTGATCAATGCGCGCGGTCAGCCGGAGGCGGCCCGGGCCAGCTCACGTGCTGGTCCGGGCGGACGAGCACCAGTGCGCCGCCGAAGTGCTCCGCCCAGTCCGGGTACCAGTGGCCCGGATCGGTTCTGGAGCCCCGGACGCCTCCGTCGACTCCGGCGCGGCCGGCCGGGCGGGACGAGCGACCGGCACGCCGTCCAGCCAGGCCGCACCCCGGGCGTAAAGGCGCTGCACTTCAGGACCACGCAGCCCCGGCATGTCCGGCTTCACGGCGAAACCAAGGTGGGTCTGCAGGTAGGCGAGGTGGCGGTAGCCCTCAGGGAAGGCGTCAAGTAGGTCAGGATCGAGGGTGACCGTGGTGGCGGCGATCGGCAAGATGGCGGTCCATAATCTCAGCTTTCGTGCTTTCCGCCGCTGTGACCAATGAGCAGATTAGCCCCCCGCTGCTCGTCCTGAAGGATGGAGAGCCGCTTCAAGCGGGACCATGGTCAGCGGGCGAGCCTTGCTATTCGACATTTTGTTCGATAGACTGCTATGCAATAGTATCCAGAGATTCATCCCGGGAGCATGAAGATTATGGGCGAGGATCCGCCGACTGGTGACAGTCAGCGCCAGGGGACACCGCCTGACGGCGGCGTACCCGGCGCCGGCCTGGGCGGACCGGTTGGCCCGGAGGATGACTGGGATCAGGAGGCTTCGCTGGCGGCGTTCGTGGCCGAGGTCGAAGCTAATCGCAAATTCGGCCTGATCGACCCCGAGGACTACTACGACCCTGACGACGGCTACGACCTGCCGGATGATTACTGCGGGCCCGCCGGGCCCGCCGGGCCTGCCACTGCCTCCCCGGAGCCGGAGGCACCGGGCCGGCCCCACGACATGGCCGCCGGGCCTGCCGCTGGACGGCCGGAGCCGGAGGCGGGGCTTCTGCCCTGGGGCTTGGATGGCGGCCGTGATGATGGCAGTTCTGAGCGCGACGGCGGTTCGGGGTTTGCTTCGGGCGGAGCGTGGGACAAGGCGTTGCCAGGGCCAGGCCTGGCTGAGGCTGCTGATGCGGCCGCCGGTCCGGGCTGGCGCTATGGGGACACCAGTGACGATGAGCTGATCGGGCTG
>JBEKCN010000390.1:0-4864 GCA_050014855.1 Streptosporangiaceae bacterium
GACCCCGCCCAGGTCGAAGATAAGCACCGGGCGGGACGCGAGCCAGCCCGGGTCCTCCGCCACTCCCGCCATCTCGGGCTTGCCCGGTTCGTCCAACATCTGCTCCCTTTCGTTCGGCTTATCGTGTCAAACCGGCCCGGGCAGGACCGGCGGGCCACGCGGCCCGGCTTACTGCGGCAGACCGGCCGGGGGCAGGACGGGGAGATCACGCGGCGCTCCGCCGGTGATCAGCCGGGCGAGCGCGGCCGTGTCGAGGTGGTCCGCGACCAGGTCGCCGAGCACGTCGAGCTGTGCCTCACGCAGCTGCGCGAAATCGGTACCCGGCGCGGGCGTGAAGTCCCGGCCCGCCATGCACGCCACCTCGGTCAGGAAAGCCCGGCGGAAGCCGTCGTTCTCCAGCGTGCCGTGCCAGCTCGTGCCCCACACCGCGCCGCCCGGCCCGGCCCGGCAGCCGTCCAGGAAGCGGTCGGCGTCCGGGGCGGTGAGCCGGACGAGGCCGTGATGGATCTCGTACCCGGCGACCGGCTGGCCGAGCGCCATGCCCTCGGGACGGCCCAGGCGCTTTTCCGGGCGGAACTCCACCTGGGCCGGGAGCAGCCCCAGCCCGGCGACCTTGCCCGCGCGGGACTCGACCCGGTCCTCGATCTGCCCGGCCAGCATCTGGTACCCGCCGCAGATGCCGAGCACCGGCCGGCCCGCCTGCGCCCGCTCGGCGATGGCGGCGGCGAGCCCGCGCTCCCGCAGCCAGGCCAGGTCCGCTACGGTCGCCCGGGTGCCGGGCAGCACAACCAGGTCGGCGTCGGCCAGCTCGGCGGGCTCGCGGGCCAGCCGGACCAGCACGCCCGGCTCGGCGGCGAGCGCGTCGACGTCGGTGAAGTTGCTGATGCGCGGGAACCGGACCACGCTGACCCGCAGCACGTCGCGGCCGAACGGGGTCCCGCCCGAGCCGGCGGCCGAGCTGGCCCCGCGGTCGAGGGCCAGCGAATCCTCGGCGTCGAGCCAGAGGTTGTCCGCCCACGGGAGCACGCCGAGCAGCGGGCGGGCGGTCAGCCGCTCCAGCATCGTGATCCCGCTGTCCAGCAGCTCAGGTGCGCCGCGGAACTTGTTGATGAGGAAGCCGGACACGAGTTCCTGGTCCGCGGGGGGCATCAGCGCGAGCGTCCCGTACAGCGCGGCGAACACGCCGCCACGGTCGATGTCTCCCACCACGATGACCGGCAGCCCGGCCGCGCGGGCCAGGCCCATGTTCGCGACGTCGGTGGCCCGCAGGTTGATCTCCGCCGGGCTGCCGGCCCCCTCGCAGATCACCACGTCGAACTCCGCACGTAGCCGGTCCAGGCTGGCCAGGGCGACCTCGCGGAGGTCCGTCGCCATGGACCGGTAGGAGACGGCGTCCGCCTCGGCGGCAGGATGGCCGAGGACGACGACCTGGCTGCGCCGGTCGCTGCCCGGCTTGAGCAGCACCGGGTTCATGTCCGCGGTCGGCTCGACGCCGGCCGCGGCGGCCTGCATGACCTGAGCCCGGCCGATCTCCGCGCCGCCGGGGGTGACGAAGGAGTTCAGCGACATGTTCTGCGCCTTGAACGGCGCCACCTTCAGCCCCTGGCGGGCCAGCCAGCGGCACAGCCCGGCCGTGATCACGCTCTTGCCGGCGTCGGAATTGGTCCCGGCGACCAGCAGCGCCCCCCTCACCGGGACGGCCCCCGGCGCCGCGGGCCGGGGGGTTCCCGGGCGCCCAGCAGGGCGAGCCCGGCGGCCAGCATGGCGGCGGCGATCGTGACGGCGCGGGACAGCCGCTGCGCCCGGCGGATGTCGCCGGGCTCTGGGGGGCGGCCATTGCCGAGCTCTGGGCGGCTCTCGGTCACGCCCTGGTAGGTGCTGGCCCCGCCCAGCCGCAGGCCCAGCGCTCCGGCGAAGGCGGCCTCCGGGCAGCCGGCGTTCGGGCTGGGGTGGCGGCCCCCGTCGCGGCGGGCGGAGCGCAGGGCCCCGCCGGGGCTCCCGCCGGCCACCGGGGCGCAGGCGGCGGCGAGCACCGCAGTAAGCCGGGCCGGCGCCCAGTTGGCCACGTCATCCAGGCGGGCCGCGGCCCAGCCGAACCGCCGGTAGCGCGCTGACCGGTAGCCGACCATCGCATCCAGGGTGTTCACCGTACGGTAGGCAGCCAGCCCCGGCAGCCCGGCGGCCGCGGCCCAGAGCAGCGGGGCGACCGCCGCGTCGCTGGTGTTCTCGGCCACCGACTCCACCACGGCCCGGGCGAGCTCCTTCGGCCCAAGCTGGCTGGGATCCCGGCTGCAGAGCCCCGGCAGCACCGCACGGGCGGCGGCCAGGTCGTTGGTGTCTAGGTGCAGGGCGGCTCGTTCAGCAGTCTGGCGCAGCGAACGGGCACCGGTGACCGCCCACACCCCGGCCGCGAGCGCGGCGGCACGCGGCAGCGGACGGTCACGGGTGAGCCGGTGCGCGGCCACGGCGGGGCCGGTGGCAGCGGCCAGGCAGGCGCCGGTGTACAGCGCGCCGCGGAGCCGGCTGTCCGCGTACATCCGGGTCTCCAGCCCGGCGGCCAGGCGCCCGAAGACGGCCACCGGGTGGCCACGTCGGGGGTCGCCGATCAGCGCGTCCAGCGCCACCCCCGCGCCCAGGCCCGCCGCGAGCGGCCAGTCACGGCCGGTGCCCCGCGGCCGGCGGCCTGGGCGGACGCCCCTTCGCCTCAGCCGGGTGCCCCGGCGCGCGCCGTTGACCCGCGGCCGGCGGCCCGGGCTGGCACTGCTGGGCGTCACCAGGCCTCGCCTGGCGCAACCTGCCGCGTCCACGTCACAGCATCTGACCCTAGGCGAAACCGCCGGTGGCGGCTGGCTCCCCCTGCTTTGCGCCCGGGTGGGCGGTCAGCCCCGGTTGGTGAGCGGTCAGCCCTGGTCGGTCGGCGGCCGGCTCCGGTCGGACCGCGGTCAGCCCTGGTCGGTCGGCGGCCGGCTCCGGTCGGACGGCGGTCAGCCCTGGTCGGTCGGCGGCCGGCTCCGGTCGGACGGCGGTCAGCCATGGTTAGCCGGCGGCCGGCTCCGGGTTGGGCGGCGCAGCCGAGCTTCAATCTCCGGCCGGTTGCGCTCCAGCCAGATCGCGGAGCGCAGCAGCCGCTCCCCCACCCCAGCCTCCTGCATGCGCGTCCAGGCCCCGCCACGCATACTGGCCCGCTCGGCGATGCTCGCCCGCGACCGCCTCAGCCACCGGCTGGCCACTGGCACCAGACGGGACCGGGCGGCGTAGGAGAGCCCGTACGCCTCACAGAAAAGGGCGATGCGGGCCGGCGCGTGGTCGTCTGGGAGCGCCGGATCCCGGTCGGCCGGGTCGGCGATCGGCGCCCAGTAGCGCAACGTTTGGATGATGTCGACCAGCCGTGTCCCGGGCCGCGCGAGATCGAAGTCAATGAACGCGTACGGCCGGGCGCCATCCGGCCCGGTGCGGAAGATGACGTTCTCCAGGTTCACGTCGCAGTGGGAGATGATGTCCGCGGGGCCGTCGACGAACCGGGTCAGCTCCCCGTCCCACTGCGCCCCTGGCGGCGGTTTGAAGCCGATCACCGCCTGGTGATAGCGGAGCAGCAGTTCGGCCAGGTCCTCGAGAATGGAATCGGCGACGGCGAAGTCCGGCAGCGAGCGCCTCCCGGTGAAGCCGGGCAGGTAGGTCAGGACCTCCCGGTTCCTGCCGTCGATGCCGAGCACGCGCGGGGCCCCATCGAACCCCACAGCCTCCAGGTGCCGCAGCAGCGCGTGCACCGCGGGGGTGTGCGGCCGGACCGGGCGCCGGACGGTCCGGCCGACGCGGACGACACCCTCGGTCATGTCGCCACCGAGGAGGGGGACTTCGGTTTCCGCCGGGTCAGCGCCGAGGTAACGGGAGAGAATGGTGGTGTTCTCTGGGCATTCCGGGTGCTCGCGGCTCACCAGGGTGAGGAGTCCGTCACGGCGCCCGGGTCCGGGACTGGGCCCGGTCTGCTCCTGGGCCGGACGACTCGGGCCAGGAACCGGCTGGGCCAACCCATGGGCCAGGCGTCCCGCGCGCAGGCCGACACGCCGCTTCCTCGGCGCGTTGACGCGATGCTGCAGTTCCCGGGACCAGGCCAGTAGAGCGAAGCTACGATCCGCCAGTTCATCCGAGCACTCCCGTAGCACGCGAGCAAGGGACTGAATCACCCCGAAAAGATGGCTCAGCGAGTACGACTCCCGCAGGGCTATTTCGGCCTCTGCAGCCAACAGCCCCGAGCCGAAATTAGCCAGGCGGCTGGTCGTGCCGGGCGCGAGCGGCTCGATAGGGGCAGCCCCGGCCGCTTCGGCGGGCTGAAGATCCGGGTACGGGCCGGCCTCGGCAGGCGGCAACGCGGGCAGGGCCTCGGTGATCGTCGCGACAGCGCGTCCAGTTAAGACCTCTAGAGACACTTCGGCGTCACCCTTCACACTGGTAATGAATCCGTAATCGGCGGTTTTTAACCAGACGTCATGAAAAGTGACGATAAACGGTTACTGCCCGGAGTCGCTAGTGTTCCCTCCGAGTAACTCCATGCCTTTACCCTGCATTGGCCAAAGTCATGTCAACGCTAAATGACCGGAGTCACGCCGGTAACTTCTGTTTCAAAGATGGCGAAGGCACTGTGTGGCAGATCTCACGCGGCGGGCGGCTAGGCTTTACGGATGGTCGGCAATGCACGACGTTGGTGACCGGAATGCTAGTTGGCCGCTATTTCGTAGTTCTGATCCGGGCCGGACCGGGCTGATGCGGCGGCACCCCTAGGCGACCCGAGCTGGGCCAGGCCGGCGTGGCGGCGGGCCCAGGTGGGCGGGACCTCCGGATGGTCCGGCGGCCTGATTTTGGGCGG
>JBEKCN010000391.1:0-4851 GCA_050014855.1 Streptosporangiaceae bacterium
CGCCAGGTCGGCGGTGGCGGCTGCTTCATCGGCCGGGGCGAAGATGCCAGGATCACTGGCGGCATCGGCGCCTTCCAAGGCCATCACCGCCGCCTCGGTCTGGTAAGGGTCCTCATCGTCCAGGAGAGCAGCCCAGGGGAGCCGTTGCAGGGCATGAACGGCGGTCAGCCGGGCGCCGCGCATCGACGCCTCGTCGAAGGCGAACCCGAGGCTGTCGGCGGCCTGGGCCGGGTCCCCGACTCCGACGACGATCTCGGCCTGTACGGCCCCGCTGTCCTCGGGGGCGACCACGACCGGGCAGGGTGCATGCGCGGCCACATAGCGGCTCACCGAACCCAGCACCATCGCGCCGAAACCGCCTGCCCCGCGGGCCCCGAGGACGAGCATCGACGCCCCGGAGCCGCTCGTGGTCAGCGCCTGCACGGGCGCCCCGGTGACCAGATCGGCGTCAACGAGCAGCCCCGGCGCTACTTCCTGGGCGCGGGCGAGGGCCGCCGCGAGAGCCCGGGCCGACATCTGGTGCAGGGTGTCGGCCACGGTGGCGGGCGTGCCGCCGTACGGGCGCATCCGGGACGGCATCGCCGATACCGAGATGATGCGCAGCGGGGCCTTGCGCCACACAGCCTCACGCGCGGCCCATTCGACAGCATGCAGCGCCTGCTCCGAGCCATCCACGCCGACCACGATCGTTCTGCTGGCCATGATCCGTTCCCCCACTCGCCATTGAGCTTCATCTCAGCATCTGCCGACCCCGTCATGTGGCGCAGGGCCCTACGTCCCTGGCCCGCCCGCCCAAGGTCACGGCCACCCCGGGCGGGCACGTAACGGCCCAGCGACGGGACCCTGCGGGCCTGCCGCCGTGACCTGGCCACGGTTGTGGCGCCAGCCGGCCGGGCTAAAGGCACACACGATGCCGACCTCTGGCCCTGAGCAATCCGGCCGGGTGCGGTCAGCCTGAACTGAAAGCGTGGCCGTATTCACGGCAAGCAAGCAGGCTCTGGGCAGATTCGGTGCCAGCAGAAAGGAAGGGCCGGAAATGAAGCTCATCGTAGGGACAACGCTCGCTGTGGTCGTCATTGCGGCCCTGGTGGCAGGCAAGGACGACATTCGAAAGTTCTTCTGGATGCGGAACATGTAGCATCCGGCGAACGCACGGAGCCCGCACCTAAATGCGGGCTCCGATTTTCTGGGCTCTGGATTGTACGGGCCGGTGCTCTGTTTTTGCTGCACCGCAAAGCGCAGCCGCCGCAAAACCTCCTCGCATGACGCCACCCGGCGCGCCGGGTGCCGTTGCCGTACTGTGACCGTTCCGCCTCAGGACTGAGCGGCGGCATGCCCGGTCGCCACCGGCCCCGATAGCTTGTTGATCACGTCGACTACCCCTAGCACGTCTTTGGCCAGGTTGACGGCGGCCCGCCCAGTGGCCTCGGCGTCTAGGTGCCCGGCCAGCGTCACCACCCCATCGCGCACAGAGACCGTCACCGAGCGGTCATCGATGAGCAGAACATTGCGCAGCATCGCGCGGACTTCGCTCACAATCTCCTTGTCGGTGCGCAGGAAGACGCTCAGCAGATTCCGGCGGGTGACCACCCCGAGCAGGCCTCCGTCGGGGTCTGTCACGGGGAGCATCCGGATGTGGTGCTGGTCCATCTGCCTGGCCACAGCCGCGAGTGAGGCGTCCGGGACGATGGTGATGGCCGGTGTGGTCATCAATTGCGCCGCCGTATCACCCGGCTGTCCGGCTCTGCCTGGCACGTGCCCCCGCTGGTGCGTGCGCGCGCGGAGCAGATCGGCCTCGGAGACCACGCCGGCTACCCGTCCGTCCTCGGCCAGCACCGGCATCGCGCTGACCCGGTGATCACTCATCAGCCGGGCGATGTCCGGGACAGAGGCGCGCTTCTCGACGGTCACCGCATCGGCCCGCATCACGTCCCTGACCCGCCATCGGCCGACGGGGCGGCCCTGATCGCGGCCCTCGAAAACCGGGTACTGGCCCGGACGGCGGGCCATCTCCTCCCGCACCGAGGAGACCGCTTCGGCCACATCAGAGGACGTGGCCTCACCCTGCAAGGTCTGGTAGTACGTCGTGCCCAGGTGCTTCAGCATGGCATCCAGGTAGCTATCCCGGCGGGACATGGTTCCCTCCGCTCATCTCGGGTTCCAGGCACATTGCCCCTGGATCCCATCGCACTCGGCCGGACCCGTTCCGGACAGGGCCAGTGGTGTCCCGGTATCGGGACGTTGGTCCTCCGGTATCCAAGAACTTGATACCGACGTAGACTCCTTTACAGAACCATCGTTCTCACCTCCTCTCCCGCGCCGACGCAGGGACGTGGGTAGCCGCACCCGGCGGGGCACGCCCAGGGGACCCCGTTACTATGCGCCTGAGTGCACAGAAGACGGGCTGAACGGCCGTATCTGTCCAGTCTGGCGCCCGATTCGATCTGGTTCTGATCTGCCCGCCGGGCAACGGCCGAGACCCCGCCATAGCTCCCCGCGCTTGCCAGCTCCGGAAAGGAGCGAGGTGGCCGCACCCCAAGAAAATGAGCGTGATTCGGTGCTGCCGGCGCAGTCATGGCCCGATCCACGCCGTGCCATTGCAGCGGACGCCGCCGACCGGCTGAGTTTTCCTGACGTGCCCCGGCTCGAATTGGATCAGCTGCTCGTGCAGCTCGTGGACCGCGCCGACGACGTGCTGGCCAGTCAGGGACGGCTGCGTGGGCTGCTGCGCGCCAATGCTCTGGTGGCCGGCGAGCTGAGCCTCCCCGTCGTGTTGCGCCAGATCGTGGGGGCGGCCCGGGACCTTCTGGGTGCCCGGTACGCAGCGCTCGGCGTGCTCGGCCGGGATGGGAAACTCGAAGAGTTCGTGCACGCCGGCCCGGACGATGAGCTGGTCGCAAGCATCGGTGCGCTGCCCCGGGGTGAGGGAATCCTCGGCCTGCTGATCAGCGACCCGGTCCCGATCCGGATTGCGGACCTGGCCGCCCATTCCGTGTCCATGGGGTTTCCGCCAGGCCATCCGCCGATGACCGCCTTTGTCGGCGTCCCGATCCGTATCGGCCAGGAGGTCTTCGGCAACCTCTACCTCACCGAGCGGTCCGGGGGCGGCGAATTCACCGCAGAAGACGAGGAGCTGGCCATCGCGCTCGCCGCGGCCGCCGGTGCGGCCATCGCGAACGCCCGCCGGTTCACCGAATCTGAGCAGCGCCGCCGGTGGCTGACCGCGTCCAGCGATCTGACGCCGGTTCTGCTATCCGGCGACGCGGACAAGGCCCACACCCTGATCGCAGAACATGCCGCAGCCGCTGCGGAAGCAGACTTCGCTGTCGTGGCGGTGCCGCACGGCTCGGAAATGATCGTGACCGGAGCAAGCGGAGCACTCGCCATGGGCCTGCTGGACAGGACTGCGCCGGTCATCGCCTCGCTGGCCGGGCAGGCGATTCTCACGGGCAAGGGCAGCCTCGTCACCGGCGAGCAGTGCGAAGCGGCCGCCGCTGCGCTGGGCGCTGACCTCGGCCCGCTGATCGTGGTCCCGTTGACCGCTGGGGAACAGGTCCGTGGCGCACTGATCCTGGGCCGGCGCCGCGCCAGCCCGGGATTGACCGAGACGCATCTCCTGATGGCATTTTCGTTCGCGAGCCATGCCGCCGTGGCGATGGAGCTCGCCCTGGCCCGAACCAACCAGCTCGTCATGGCCCGGGCCGCAGACCACGACCGCATCGCCTCCGACCTGCATGACCATGTCATTCAGGAACTCTTCGCCCTCGGCATGAAACTGCAGAGCCAGGCCAGCCGGAGCGACCCGGCCACCGCCCAGCGGGTCAACGGCTACGTCGACACGCTCGACCGGATCATCATTAAGATCCGCTCCAGCATCTTCGGGCTTCAGCAGCCCGCGCCCGGTCCCAGCGGTCTGCGTGCCCGGCTCCGGGACCTCATCGACGAACACGGGCCGCAGCTCGGCTTCACCGCCGACATCCAGTTCACCGGCCTACTGGAGCCCAGCCCGGACGCGGTGCTGGCCAACGACATCCTCGCCGTGACCCGCGAGGCACTTTCCAACTGCGCGCGCCACGCACACGCCAGCACGATCAGCATCTCGGTAGAGTCCGGTGACGACGGCCTGATCACCCTGGACATCGCCGACAACGGCCGTGGTTTCGGTACCCCGGCCCGTTCCAGCGGCCTGGCCAACATGCGGCATCGCGCCGAACGCAATGGCGGGACTTTCCAGGTCAGTACCCCGGCGAGCGGCGGAACCCAGCTGATCTGGACCGCCCGGCTGCACTACTGAGCCCCATCCCGGCCAGCCCCATATCCCGATGCGGCATCATGACGCCGCAGCCCCGCCACCGGGTGACGAAGGTCCCGGGGCCAGGGGGCCAGCGGCGCTGTCACTTGCTCACCGGGTCTGGCATTCCTGGACAGACGGGTGACCAGAGGGTCCTGTCCGGTCATGGAGCGGGAGGTACCGATGCCCGACGTGAACGTGCCCCCCGGGGCCCGCACGGTCGCACGCGATGGCGAGAGCGCTCCCGGCTGGACGACCGGGCCGGTGAGTGAGCCTGAGCAACGAATCATGGGCGAGAACGCATGCGATGACGCGTTCGGCTGGGCCGCACGGGAGGCGGGCCGTGTGCTGTTCTGTGTGAAAGACGGCGGCGCGTGGCGGCCAGTCACCGCGGAACACTTCGCCGCCCGGGTCGCGTCCGTCGCGGCCGGCCTGATCGCCGGGGACATCAGGCCCGGTGACCGGATCGGCCTGATGGCCGCGCCCAGCCTGGACTGGGTGGTCTGTGATTTCGCGATCTGGGCGGCAGGGGCCGTGACCGTGCCCATCTATGAGACCTC
>JBEKCN010000392.1:0-4845 GCA_050014855.1 Streptosporangiaceae bacterium
GACCGGGTCGCAGACCTCTTGCAGGACGATGACGCCATAACCGTCCCCATAGTCATACAGGGCGCAGGTGTCGGCCAGCTGGTCGGCAAGCATCTCGAGCAGTTCGTGGGAGATCACCCCAGTGACGGGGACGCCGTACTGCTGGCACAGCCCGGCGAAGATGACGGCGTACGGCTGGTAATTCGCGTCGATCCAGTGGTACCCGAGGGCGCCCTGGGGGTCGTTCGGGCCCGGGAGGTCGACGACGACGAGCGGAGTGCCCCCGCCGTTGATGTCTAGGTAGGCATCGAACCCCCAGTACCAATTGAATTCGCCCGACACCTGCGACTGGAAGTCGGGCAAGGCGTTCTGGAGCTCCGCGTCGCTGAACACAGTGGACCCGTTGAAAAGGCTAATGTATCCACCACTCACCTTGACTATCTCCTTTTTTCTTGTATTTCTTGAAGTGCCGGTCTGTGCACGAACGCCGCCCGGGCGCCATACGCCGTTGCGCCGGAATATTCATCCCAAGCTCGCCTTTGGACTGGATCGCGTTTGGGCAGAACACTGCCGGAGTCGGGAGCTAGTTACTTCCCTTTCACCAAAGCCGCTCCGTGGCTGGAATGAGTGCCCCGGTCGGTTCCAACGGGTCTTCGGGCGACCGGGCGACGTCGTGTCACCCGGTCATCATCACTGGCCGCTGAACCCCGTGTCGCTAGGGTCGGCCCCTAGGCCTGACCCCTAAGTTCGACCCTAGGGTGTGGTGCGGGCGGGGCTGGGGGCTGCCGGTGCGGGTGATGAGGTCTCGCCGGGATCGGATGCCGAGCTTGTCGAAGATATGGCCGAGGTGGAACTCGACGGTCTTGACGCTGATGTAGAGCTCGGCTGCCGCCTGGCGGTTGGAGCAGCCGGCGGCGACCAGGCGGGCCACTGCCTGCTCGGCCGGGGTCAGACAGGCCAGGGCAGGCACGGTTTCCGGCTCCGGGGGCGCGTCGGCGGCGGCGAGCTCACGGTCGCAGACCTCCAGGTAGGTCCGGGCGCCCAGGGTGATCAGGCGCTGCCGGGCGGAGCGCAGCCGGGCGACGGCCGTCTGCCGTTGGCCGGCGGCGCGCAGCCGGCGGGCGTCGGAGATCTCGAGCTGGGCCAGGGACAGGGGCACCCGCAGGCCCTGCGCACGGCGCCAGGCGGTCTCGAACGCCGCCGCGGCGGCGTCCTGGTGGCCGGCCGCGGTGGCCAGGTCGCCGCGCAGCCGGGCGGCGGCCACCAGGACCGACGCCGGGCCGGCCGGTGACAGGGCCGCCTCTAGCTCGGCCAGAGCAGTTTCGGCCTGGCCGAGACGGGCCAGGCCGATGAGGGCGTCGATCTCGAGGGATCGCCAGTCGTAGCGGCCCTGGAGGCTCACGACCTCCGCCTTGCCCGTGGCGCGCGCGGCAGCGGCGGCGTCGGCGACGCCCTCGAGATCGCCCCGGGCCGTGGCCAGGAACGCCTGGGCGATGGCGCCCGCAGTGATCGCCTCCGGGTCGCCGGAAGCCCGGCCGGCTTCGGTGGCCATGCGGACGTGCGCGCTGGCCACCTCCCAGTCGCCGCGCAAAGCGGGAATGACAGCGGCGGCGCTGTGCACGAAGCCGAGGTCCTGCACCCGGTCGGCGTCCTGGGCGAGTGAGACGGCCAGCTCAGCGTGCGCCAGGGCGTCGTCCCACGATCCGAGGCGGTACTCGGCGCCCGCCAGGTAGCACAGGCAGTAGCTGGCATACCGCAGCGGGACACCGGCACGCAGTCTCGCCGCACCGATGGAAAGATCGGCGATCGCCCCGGCCAGGTCCTCGGCCAAGAACCTGGCCATGCCCCGCAGCACCAGGGCGTCGGTGTCCTCCCGCGACACCTCGGAGGGGGCGGCGGGCAGGAACGCCAGCCGGGCCAGACCCTGCGGTCCCCGCCCGTCGGCGGAAAAGGCGATCGCCAGCACGCCCAGGGCCCGGTGGCGGACGGCGGGTGCGGCGCCGCGTGCCGCCGCCGCCCGCTCACCCCATCCGATCGCTTCCGGGATCCGGCCCGCGGCCAGGCACAAGCCCGCCAGCTGGGTGGCGGCCGCGGCGCCCACGGACGCGTCCCGGACCCGATCATGGGTCTGCCACGCCTCCTGCAGGCGTTCCTCGGCCGCACCGGCCCGGCCCGCGAGGAAGTCCAGCGCGCCCAGCAACCAGCTCCGCCGCGCGCCCGGGCCGGCGGCCCCAATCCGGGCGGCAACGACCTCCGCCTCGGCCACCTCGCCGCAGGTGACCAGGATCTCCAGGGCGTCCAGCAGGCGGCTATCCGCCGCCGCTGGCTCGCTGCTCGCAGCCGCCGCTTGCGCCAGCCAGGCCGCCGCCTGCGCCATCCTGGCCACGCGGCGGGCCTCCCAGCCGGCCGCCTCAAGGTCACTGGCCAGCTCATCGTCCGGGCCGGCCGCCGCGGCCACCCGGTGCCCCAGCGCCGAGTGCCAATTCACTAAACCCGCCGCCTGCTCGTGCAGCCGGCGCCGCCGGACCGGGCTCAGATCGCCGTACACGGCCCGCTGCACCAGCAGGTGGCTGAACCCGATCCCGGCCCGGGCCCCGACGCGCCGCTCGACCAAGATCCCTGCCGCTAATGCCTCCCCAAGCCCCGGCAGCGGATCATCCAGACCCGCCAGCGCGGCCGCCGCCGCGAGCTCGCAGCAGTGGCCCAGTACCGCCGCCGCCACCACCAGCTCCCGGGCAGCCAGGCTAAGCGAGCCTACGCGCAGCAGCACCGCCCCGGCCAGGGGACGCGGGACCCTCAGCACCCCGCCGGGCCGGTCAAGGCCCTCGATCCCGAGCTCTTCCAGCACCGCCCGGCAGTACAACGGGTTGCCGCCCGTCTGCTCGAGCAGCCGGTCAACGGCCCAGCGCGGCAACTCCCCCATCCCCAGCGCCCGGCCCAGCGTCACCACATCCTCAGGTCCCAGACCGCCTAGGCGCACCCGGCTGACCCGGTGGTCCCCCGCCAGAAAGCGCTGCCATCCCGCGCTCAACCGGGACAGCTCCCCCGCCCGGGCCGACACCACCACCAGCACCCGGTCGGCCTGCAGCCGGCGCACGGCGAACAGCAACGCCCGCGCCGACGGCCCATCCACCCACTGCAGGTCATCGATGACAGCCAGCACCATCCCCCGGCCGCGGCACAACTGACCCAGCCACACCACCAGCTCGGCGCCCACCGCAAGAGGATCGGTCCCCTCGCTCAGCTCCGAGGTCACCAGCTGACCCACGATCCCGTACGGCAACCGCAGCTCAGCCTCGTCGCCACTGGCGCGCAGCACCGTCGCACCAGCCAACCCCGACGCGAACCGCGCCAGCAGAGTCGACTTTCCGATGCCCGCTTCACCCTCGACCAGCACCACCGTGGGCTGGCCGCCGCGTGCCGCCGCCGCAGCTTCGTCCAGCAAGGCCAGCTCCGCCACCCGGCCGACAAACAACTTGCGGCCCGGGGCCGCAGCAGGCGGCAACCTGCGCTCGGAAAAGGTCAACGCTCGCCTCCCCTTTGGGGCGCGCAAACCTGATAGGGCCCCGTTGCTCCGTCGCAGACCAACAGGCACGTGTGGAGAACCGATGGAGAACGTGTGCAAACGGTGTGACGACCCATGCGGCGTTCCGATACAGCGCCAGGGCAGGCAGGTGACCTTCGCCGGGCTTGAGCTAGTGAGTACGTGATGGCGGGGAAGAGGCAGCAGCTCCCGGCGCTGATCGCCGCGCCGGACACCATGCCCGTCCCGGAGATCCTGCGCAGGGCCCCGCAGCACCGTTCCCGGCCTGCCGCCGGGAAGCCAGGCCTGCCGGGCCCTGCGCAGCCGGATCTTCGAGGTACGAGCGGAGCGAGTCATGGACTGCGAGACACCCGTCGAATGTGCCCGTTGGCTGGCGGCCTCGTTGTGCGTGTCGGCCCGCTCCGCAGGGGGGCAGCCTAGATCAACCTTGGAGGCGACTGCGCAGAGTGGAGTGGACGGCGGCAGTGAATGCCGCCCGATCCTCTGCGGGATGGCCGGGGATATCCAGAGAGGTCACGCTCTGGCCGTCTCGGACCTCCACGCCCGTCTTGTTAGATGCGGACTCTGGGTGGTGCACGCTGAACCCGAGCACGTTGCCCTGGGCGTCGTGAACGATGTCAACTTTCGCCATTATCGGTTCCCTCCTTAGTACCGGCTCGGGGCCACGATGACGGTGGGCTGGTAATAGACGTAGTCGGACCCATTGTTGCGCAGGTGGGTCCAGAGGGTACCGGGAGTTGACCACTCCTCAACGATCTGGATCGAACCTCCTGCGGTGGACCAGTCCGTAGGGGTGATGCTCATCCTCGACCAGTGCTCGCCATCGAAGATCCAGGTGAACCATCTCCACTCTTCCTGGCCGGGAGCCAGAGCAATTACGCCCCACTGGCCGAAATCGACTTGTACGCTCACGGATTTCGCCTTCCCTTCCTCAGAATCCCGCCGGCCACATGCGTTCTCCTCGAGTCCACAACGAGACCCTGGATCGATACGCCGGCAGAGCAAGATCTGCTGCGCAAGCCCCTCTCAAGGAGTGATGCCGGTGTCACTTGGTCATCGTCACCGGCCACTGGCCCCGGTGTCGCTAGGGTCGGCCCCTAGGCCTGACCCTAGTTGTGACTGCTGGCCCGATCGCCGGGTGCAGGCATGTTCGAATTCTTGTGTGAGCAAGAAGGCCACCAGGAAGCGGGATGGCAGCCCAGCCGTGCAATGGTGCTGGGAAGACCTGGACTGACACGGCTAGGTGCAGTCATCGTTTATCCGGGCTGCGTTGGTGATACACAATCTGCTTTCCCTGCGTTTGCGCTGGGCGGCTGTGTATC
>JBEKCN010000393.1:0-4837 GCA_050014855.1 Streptosporangiaceae bacterium
TCGATCTGGTCCGGGCCGGAGACCAGGGTGGCCAGCCCGCACGCGTACAGCTCCGGCAGCGACCGGGGCCGCATCAGCGTGACGGCGCGGGCGAACCGCTCGCTGCGCCCCGGGTCCACCGGAACGCCTGCTTCGTGCAGCTGGGCACCGAACCTGGCCGTGACCGCGGCGACGTCGGCGGCCGGGCCGTCAGCCGGTGCGCCGCCGGCCGTGCCGCTGACGGGCGGAACGTAATCAGTCACGGGGCACGAGGAGAGTGGCCAGGCCGGCCTGGCGCACCGCCTCTTCGTCTTCCGCGTACTTCAGCACCGTGCTCAGCGTCCGCTCGGCCGCGGCCGCCGACAGTTCGGTCTCGCCGAACACCCCGAGCGCGGTCGCCCAGTTGACCGCCTCGGCGATGCCTGGCGGCTTGGTCAGATCCAGTCCGCGGAGCCGACGCACCGAGTCGGCGACCTGCCCGGCGAGGCGGCCCGACGCGCCGGGTACCCGGCGACGGATGATGTCCGCCACGCGGCCGGGATCCGGGTAGCCGATCCAGTGGTAGAGGCAGCGGCGCTTGAGCGCGTCGTGCAGGTCCCGGGTCCGGTTCGAGGTCAGCACGACCACCGGCGGCACCGTCGCCCGGCGGGTGCCCAGCTCGGGAATGGTCACGGCCGACTCGGCGAGCAGCTCGAAAAGGAACGCCTCGAACTCATCGTCGGCGCGGTCGATCTCGTCGATGAGCAGCACCGCGGGGCGCGGGCCCGGGTGATCCAGCGCCGCGAGCAGTGGCCGGGCCAGCAGATAGTCGTTGGTGAACAGGTCGGACTCACGCAGCGACTCCCCGGTGGCCTCGGCGAGGCGGATGGCGAGCAGCTGACGGGGATAGTTCCACTCGTAGAGCGCCTCGGCCGCGGCGATGCCCTCGTAGCACTGCAGCCGGACCAGCGTGGTGGCCATGCCGGCGGCCAGGGCCTTGGCGGCCTCCGTCTTGCCGACGCCGGGCTCGCCCTCCAGCAGGATCGGCTGGCCCATCCGCACGGCCAGGAAGAGCGCGGTGGCCAGCGCGTCACCAGCCAGGTAACCGGTGGTGTCGAGGGCAGCGGCCAGTGCGGCCGCATCCGGGAAACGTTCCCCGAGATCTTCTGCTGGCATGCTCATTACGCTGCGAGTGTATCGTCCTGTTACGCACCGGGCGCCGGGCCATCCGCCCCCGGCCGCCCGCAGCGGCCCACCTGAGGTCCGGCCTCAGGGCAGAACGAGATCGGTGCGCAGCGGCCGGCCCTGGATCGCGCACCACACCTGTGCCGGGGTCAGCGGCATGTCGGCGTGCCGCACGCCGAACGGCTTGAGCGCGTCCATGACCGCGTTGACCACCGCGGGCGGCGACCCGACCGTCGCGGACTCCCCCACGCCCTTGGCGCCGATCGGATGGTGCGGCGACGGGGTGACCGTCTCGCCCAGCTCCCAGGAAGGGCACTCCACCGCCGTGGGCAGCAGGTAGTCCATGAACGAGCCGCCCAGGCAGTTGCCCTCGGCGTCAAAGGTGAGCGCCTCCATCAGGGCCATGCCCACGCCGTCGGCCAGCCCGCCGTGGATCTGGCCCTCCACGATCATCGGGTTGATGCGGACCCCGCAGTCGTCGACCGCCACGAACCGCCGCACGCTGACCTTCCCGGTACCCGGGTCGACGTCGACGACGCAGATGTAGGCGCCGCAGGGGTAGGTCAGGTTCGGGGGGTTGTAGACACAGCTGGCGTCCAGGTGGCCCTCCACCCCTTCGGGGAGCTCCAGGCTGGAGTGGGCGGCCAGCGCGATCTCCGCCATCGTCGCCCCCTGATCCGGGTCGCCGCGCACGGACCAGCGCCCTTTCTCCCACTCCAGGTCGTCCGGGTCGACCTCGAGCATGGCCGAGGCCACGATGCGCGCCTTGTCCCGCACCCGGCGCGCCGCCACCGCGGCGGCGGCCCCGGACACCGGGGTGGACCGGGAACCGTAGGTCCCCAGGCCGAACGGGGTCTGGTCGGTGTCGCCGTGCACGACCTCGACGTCATCGGGTGAGATGCCCAGCTCCTCCGCGACGATCTGGGCGAACGTCGTCTCGTGGCCCTGACCCTGGGTCTGCACGGAAATGCGCAGCACGGCCGTGCCGCTCGGGTGGACCCGCAGCTCAGCGCCGTCGGCCATGCCGAGGCCGAGGATGTCCATGTGGTCGCGCGGCCCGGCGCCCACCGCCTCGGTGAAGAAGCTGACGCCGATACCCATCAGCTCGCCCCGCTCGCGCCTGGCCGCCTGCTCCCGGCGCAGCCCGGCGTAACCGGCCTGGTCCATGGCCAGCCGCAGCGTGCGGGCGTAATCCCCGGAGTCGTACACCCAGCCGGTCGCGCAGGTGTACGGAAACTGATCGGGCCGCAGCAGGTTCTTCAGCCGCAGCTCGGCGGGGTCCTGGCCCAGCTCGAGGGCGAGCATGTCGACCATCCGCTCGACCAGGTAGACGGCCTCGGTGATGCGGAACGAGCACGAGTAGGCCACGCCACCGGGGGCCTTGTTGGTGTAGACCCCGCGCACGTGGCAGTACGCGGCGGCCAGGTCGTAGGAGCCGGTGAAGACGCCGAAGAAGCCAGCCGGGAACTTGCTGGGCTGTGCGGCACCGTTGAACGCGCCGTGATCGGCCAGCACGTGCACCCGGACCGCCTGGATAGTGCCGTCCCGGCTGGCCGCGATCTCGCCGTGCATGTGGTAGTCCCGGGCGAACGACGTGCTCATCAGGTTCTCCGAGCGGTCCTCCACCCACTTGACCGGGCGCCCGGACAGCATCGAGCCGACGACCGCGCAGAGGTAGCCGGGGTAGATCGGGACCTTGTTGCCGAACCCGCCGCCGATGTCGGGGGACAGCACCCGGATCTTGTTTTCCGGTATGCCGGACGCCATCGCGTACATCAGGCGGTGCGCGTGCGGGGCCTGGCTGGTGGACCACATCGTGAGCTTGCCGGAGATCTCGTCGAAGTCGGCGACCGCACCGCAGGTCTCCAGCGGCGCCGGGTGCACCCGCGGGTACAGCAGGTCCTCGGCTACGCGGACGTCGGCTCGGGCGAAGACCTCTTCGGTGCGCGCCGCGTCCCCGGTCTCCCAGTCGAAGATGTGGTTGCTGGCCTGTCCGTCCAGGTCATCGCGGATCAGCGGCGCGTCGTCGTCGAGCGCGTGCCGGGCGTCCATCACCACGGGCAGCGGCTCGTACTCGACGTCGATCAGCTCGAGGGCGTCCCGGGCCGCGTAGCGGTCGTCAGCCACGACGAAGGCAACCTCCTGGCCCTGGAACCGGACCTTGTCGGTGGCCAGCACGGCCTGCCGGTCTCCCGACAGGGTGGGCATCCAGGCCAGCCCGCGGCGCCGCAGCATCTCGCCGGTGATGACCGCGCGGACCTTGGGGTGGGCTTCGGCCGCCGAGACGTCGACGGACAGGATGCGGGCGTGCGCGTACGGGCTGCGCAGCACGGCGCCGTACAGCATGCCGGGCAGCCGCACGTCGTCGATGTAGGTGCCGCGGCCCCGGATGAAACGGGCGTCTTCCTTGCGCCGCATGGAGCCGTAGCCCATCGGCGTGGCCTGCTCACCCACGGCGGTCATGCCGTCGCATCCGGACCCGAACCGGCCTGCTGGCCGTCGTGCTCGGCGGCCCACCGGACGGAACGGACGATGTTCTCGTACCCGGTGCAGCGGCAGATCTGGCCGGAGATGGCTTCCCTGATCTCGGCGTCGCTCGGGTCCGGGGTATGGTCCAGCAGCCAGCGGGCGGTCATCATCATGCCGGAGGTGCAGAAGCCACACTGCAGGCCGTGGCAGGCGATGAAGCCCTGCTGGACCGGGTCCAGCTCGCCGCCGCGCTGCAGTCCCTCCACGGTACGGACCTCCCGGCCGCCGGCCATCGCCGCCAGCGCGGTGCAGGACTTGACCGGCGCGCCGTCCAGCCACACCACGCAGGCTCCGCAGTTCGATGTGTCGCAGCCCCAGTGGCTGCCGGTGAGCTCGAGCTCATCCCGGATGAAGTGGATGAGCAGCATGCGTGGCTCCACGTCGCGGGTGTGCTGGGTCCCGTTGACGGTCATCGTTATTTCCATCGCGGTGCTCCTATTAAGGCCGGCTGGCCGTGGGCGCGGGCGGCCGCGCGCCGCAGCGCCCGGGCCGTCAGTTCCCCGGTGAGGTGCCGCTTGTAGTCGACGGGCCCGCGCTGGTCAGCGGCCGGGCTGCAGTGCTCCGCGGCGATCTGCCCGGCCCGGGCGAACGTGGCGTCGTCGGCCGGCCGGCCCCGGAGGAAGTCCTCGGCCTCTTGGGCCACGAAATGACCGGCCCCGACCGCGGCCAGGCCGACCCCGGCCCCGGCCACCGTGGGGGTGCCGGTGGCGGCGTCCAGCCACACGACGGCCGCGGCCGCGGCGACGGACCAGTCGCCGACACGCCGCGCGACCTTCTCGTAAGCGCTGCCGCCGCCGGGCCGGATCGGCACCCGCAGCTCGGTCAGCAGCTCACCGGGGGTCACGACGGTCTCGTACGGCCCGAGGTGGAAGGCCCGGACCGGGACCGTGCGGACACCGTCCTGGCCCTGGATGACGGCCGTGGCGCGGAGCGCGCCGAAGGCCGCGGACAGGTCCTCGGACGGGTCGGCCTGGCAGAGCGAGCCGCCGATCGTGCCCCAGATGCGCACGATGGGGTCCGCGATGACCCGTTCCGCGTCGTGCAGGACCGGGAAGTGCTCGCCGGCCACCGCTGAGGCCAGCAGTTGCGCGTGCCGGACCAGGGCGCCGATCCGCAGCTCATCGCCCTCGACCGTGATCCGGGACAGCCCGGGGATCGCGTTGAT
>JBEKCN010000394.1:0-4828 GCA_050014855.1 Streptosporangiaceae bacterium
ATGGACATCCGACTGGCCAGGCCCAGAACATGACCAGAAGTTGCCAGTGGTTCATGGCCACTTACGGTAACGCCCTGAGGTGCCTGCGATGCTGCCGCCGTAAAGATGACACAGCGCTTGCGGTCGAGTCTCGCCCTGCCATAACGATCGCTGGCCTTACACTCTTTGTCTCGGCTTTCTTTGCTTGGTGACAAACGGGCCTCAGCGTCCTGACGTGCAGGTTCTAGGGCTGCCCAGTGCAAGTGCCGTTGCCGGGTCAAGGGTCAGCATGGGTCCGAGTGCGATCTTGTCTCGCGGCCGGAGCGGGAGGCAGACATCGGTAAGCGGATGGGGATCCGGTTGATCTTGGAACTCACTCCCGCCGGGCCCGGACATCACCGTCGTCACCGATATCTACGATTGCTCGTGTTCACCAGAATAAGTGCGTAGGGCTGACAACGGCCATCGCTAGGGGCCGAGCATGACCATGACGCTGGAGAAGCCCGGGTGGCATCGAGTTCGGGCTCGAGCGGTTCACCGACTTCATCATCCGGGCGACGGCGGCGGGAGAACTCGCCTCCACGGAGCTGCGCCTGCTGATCCAGGCGATCCCTTGACCACCAGGAGAATGAGCTCCGTGATGACGCGACGATCGTGTTGCTGGAATGGCGGCCGTCGCGGTTCACGGCGCCGTCCAACAGGCGGTAGCGCGATGCGGCAGTGGCGCGATGGGCGTGTCCGCCGATGATGGGCGGGAGCCCGTACCGAGCGGTGCTCCGGGGCGCCGAGCGGGTCTGGCACGACCTCCGGTTCAAGGACCTCTACCGGAGCGGCAAGGAGTTCGAGCTCATGCAGCGGGCCATAGGCTTCGCCGCCCTGGCCATCCTCACCGTGATCCCGCTGCTCATCGTCATCGCCGCTGCCAACCCTGCCCCGCACCCCGGCCTCGCCGCGTGGGTGGTCTACGGCATGGGCCTCACTGGCTCCTCCGCCGACGCGGTGACACGGCTCTTCTCGGCGCCGGCCCGGGTGCTGGGTACGACGAGCGTGTTCAGTGTCCTGCTGCTGGGCGTCTCCGGCGTGGCGTTTGCGGGCAGCGTGCAGGCTGGGTTCGAGAGGATCTGGGGCCTTCCCGCCGGGCCCTGGCACAAGATCTGGCGTCAGGCGGTGTGGCTGGCCGCGCTCACCGCCTACATCTACGCGGAGGCCACGGTCGGCACGGTGACGCACGGCGGGCTCGCCGAGACGGCGGCGGTGGCGGTGGTGCTCGGCATCGCCTTCTTCTGGTGGGGGCTGCGCTTCCTGATCGGCGGCCGGGTGAGCTATCTGGCGGCGATGCCGGGCGCGGTGGCGACGATAGTGGGCCTAGGTGGCCTGCGGGTCTTCTCCAGCCTGGTCTTCGAGCCGCTTGTCGCCAGCAACGCGGTCAGCTACGGCGCGCTGGGCACCGTCCTGATCGTGCAGTCGTGGCTGATCGGCGTCGGCTGGGTCGTCTATGGCGGCCAGTTGTTCGGGCGCTGGTTCCACGACGCCTGGCTGCGGACCTGGGCGCACAGTCGCTGGGGCCACGCGGAGCCGGGCGGCCGGGAGGAGGGCGAGCAGGACCCCGGGAGTCAAAGCACACCGCCTGGGTAGTCGGTAGTGACCGCCGCCGCGAGCGGGCGGAGAAGCGAACGGTTTCGGGCAGTCGCAGTCGGATGGCCAGGCCCGCGCCCCTCGATGCGAACGAGTGGCAGGAAGGTCGATAGAGGTCATTCAAGCTGGTCACAGCGTTCATGTGGGGCGATTTCGTGCACCTGAGGGCGGCGCGGTTGCTCCCGTTTGCTGCCGCAGACAAAACGCTTTCTCGATGGGCCGTCTTTCGCGCGTTCGAATTACCTGCGTCCCCATGTCGGCGAAGACGTTCCCCTTTTCAGCCCTGATATCCCCTGCGGTGACGCCCGTTCTGGGCGGAAAATCGGGTGTGGTTGCTGTCCGCTGACGCCGACTACTCCATGATCCCCGAGGTCGGTTTTCAGCCGGGTGCGGGGAGCCAACCGTGGGCCCATCAGTGTCGCCTTGAGCACGAGGATCAGATTCCTCCGGTTGTCCCTATGACTCCCGCGGGCAGCAGCCGCCTTACCTAGTCGAGGGCGAGGCAGGCCAGATGCCCACAGACGCAGGACAACGAAGAGATCATCGCGCGGGTCGCGGCGCTGGATATTGGCAAGGCGGAGCTGGTGTGCTGCGTGCGGGTCCCAGAGGAGGCCGGCCGGAGCGGCGGCTGCAGGAGGTGGAGACGTACGCCACGATGACCCGGTCGCCGCTGGGCATGGCCGGCCACCTGCGCCGCCTGGGGGTGTCCCGGGTGGTGATGGAGGCCACCGGCGACTACGTGCGACGTGAGGGTGCATGAGTTCAAGTGGGAGGCACCGCTGGAGGCCCGGCTGAGGCCGGGGGTGTAGTACCCGGGCCAGTGCGTGATGGCCCGTCTCCGCCCTGGCTGCGCCGCAGGTAACCGCGGGGCGCGAAGCCCGGGGCAGAAGCTGAAGCGGCCCATGTTCCATCCGGGGGCCGTGGGCGAGGAGAAGACCGGCGGGAGCCTGAAGGCGGGGTTCCCGGTCCTGGGCGCCCGGTCGCAGCTTGCGCATGCGCAACACGACAAACCCGTTGGGGTCCGGCCGCGTGATGGCCAACAGGCCGACCGTGAGAAAGCTGGCTGTCCTGATGTTCCGCGGGGACCAGGCGAAGAACGCCGAGCTGCTGGTGCTCCGGCCGAAAACCTGTCCTGAGCGGCCTGATCAACAAGTACGAGCGAGCCGCTTGACATCCGAGATCGCGCAGTTCACGGCCCAGGATCCTATTTTCGAGCGGCACAGGTTCGTGGTGGCCGGTCAGGGCAGGGTTAAGTCATGAGGCTGGGTACACAGCCCGGGCAGCGGCTCACCCTCCTGGTGGCGTGCACGGCTCAGGTCATGATGGTGCTGGATGTCATGATCGTGGGCGTCGCCCTTCCGTCCTTGCAGCGCGAGCTTCACCTCTCGCCCGCGGGCCTGGAATGGGTGGTGAGCGCCTACGCTCTGGCCTTGGCGGGCCTGATCCCTACGGGCGGGGCGCTGGGTGATCATTTCGGGCGTAAGCGCGTTTTCATGAGCGGGGTCGCCCTCTTCATGCTCGCGTCGGTCGGCTGTGCTCTTTCGGTTTCGGGGGGAATGCTGATCGGTTTCCGGGTGATCCAGGGGATCGGCGGCGCCGTCATGTCGTCCCTAACCCTGGCACTTATCACCGAGGCCTATCCGCCGGAGGCGAGGACCGGCCCGATCGGGCTGTGGGCCGCGGTCAGTGGCCTGGCTGTCGCGGGCGGCAGCGTGGTTGGCGGCTTGCTGCTCAGCGTGTTCCCGTGGTCATCGATCTTCTGGGTCAACATCCCGATCGCGGTGGCGACCCTGGTCATCTCCTGGTTCGCGGTTGCGGAATCCCGCGAACCCGTCCCGCGCCCCTTCGACATCGGCGGCGTCGCGCTGAGCGCTTCCGGCCTCCTTCTCCTGACCTTCGGGTTCGTCGACTCCTCCGACGCGACCTGGCGTGCGCCGGTCGTGGCCGCGGGCGTCGCCGCGGGCGTGGCGGTTCTGGTGGTCTTCTTTGTCTGGGAGCGCAGGGCGGCATTCCCCATGGTCCCGCCGGCGTTGCTGCGAACCCCGAGCTTCGGCTGGGCCTGTGCCGTGTACCTGCTGGCCTACCTCGCGTTCTCGGGATTCATCTACTACGTCACCCTCTTCTTCCAGAACGTTGACGGATGGTCCGCGCTGCGCACCGGCCTGTCCTGGCTTTTCTTCTGCATTCCGTACTTTGCCGTGGCCCGGCTCGGCAAGTGGGTTGAGCGGTGGCTGCCGGTGGCATCGGCCGTCGGGTGGGGGTGCCTGATCGCCGCGGCGGGCGTGCTTGGCATGAGCCAGCTGACGACGGCGACACCGTTTGCCTGGCCGGCCGCCTGCTACATCCTGGTGGGGGTGGGCTTTGCCCTGATGGTCCCGGCGGGTTCGTACGCGGCGATGGCCGAGGTTCCGGAGGGATCGTCAGGGATCGGATCAGGCCTGTTCAACGCATGCCGCCAGATCGGCACCGCGACCGGGCTGGCCATCCTGGGATCCATCGGCGCCGGCGTGACCCTGGCCGACTGGCACCACCAGGCCGGATCTCTCCCCCCGGCCGAGCAGCAGCGGGCAGCCCAGGCCGGGGCCGACGTCGCGGGCGGTCAGGTCCACATTGCCGCCGCGTCCGCAGGCCAGCACGCGCTCGACCTGGCGGTGGCCTCCTTTCTCCAGGGTTTCGAGCTCGCCCTGCTCCTAGCCGGCGCGATCCTCGCCGCCGCTGGGATCGTGGGCTTCCTGGGCCTGCGGCACCTCCAGAGCCCCGCGTCCCAGCAGCGCCAAAGAACCGATGTGAGGACGAGCAGGTGAAATGCGGTGTACGGGGTCCTGGCTGCCCCCGCGGGCCGGGATGCGCCCACACGGATCGGGCCGCCTGCCTGGCGGCGCTAGCAACTGCCGGGCCGGTCAGTCCGGCGGTGCCCGTGGTCACCAGGGCGACCGGGCCGGGGCAGGCGTCCTGGCGGCGGGCTGGGCGCGGGGCACGGATGAAGCCGAGGCCTGCGGCCGCGCTGCCGTGGTGAACGCGGCTGCGGCGTGCCGGGAGCGACGCCACAGCGTGTAGCGTGCCCGCCGACCGCATGGCGGCCACTCAGAGGACGCATGCAGACTTTAAGAGTCTTCCTCGGGTACTGCTGTACTGCTGCTGTACATGGCGAAGAAGCGTTCGAAAAACAGTCGGGACGGCGGGATTTGAACCCGCGACCCCTTGACCCCCAGTC
>JBEKCN010000395.1:0-4810 GCA_050014855.1 Streptosporangiaceae bacterium
TGAGCCCGGCGGGATCGCCCGGACGATCTGATCCCAGACGTCCGGCGCCACCCGCCCGGAGCCGCCCAGGCGGGTACCCAGATCGGGCACGCCGGGCGATTCAGCAAAGGTCAGCCGCCCCTGGTTAAGGTAGATAATTCCGCCCGGACGACCGCTTATTTCCACGGCCCCGGTGGCAGCACTCCGGCCCAGTCTGGCCAGCTCGTTGAGGACACGGTCCACGGGTGCTTCCCAGCCAAGCTCAGCCAATATACGGCCTCCCCCAGTTACGCCCTCAATTAAATCTCCTGCGACGGCGCCCGCACAATCACAGGCTGCTCCCGGTCGTCTCCGAGGTGCGACGATACGACCCAATACCCATAAGAATAGACCCAAACGAACACCTCAGGAAAGGGGGCAATGGTCCCAAAAAAAGGTCAGCCGCCGATCATTTACTGCGACACGGTGGCCACTTTTGGTGACCACTTGGAACAGCACAGAGATAGCAGCAAAAAAGCTCTGCTGGCCGACGACAACAATGGCAGCGGCGAACCCCTTGTGTCCTTTCCGGCGGATATCGCCTGGATCCCGTTTGCTGCTGGAAAGCGGTTCAGCGGGGCCGGCCCGGCGGCCCGTCAGTGCATGTGCCGGAGTCCCTGCAGGACCTGAGCCAGCAGGGCGAGATCCGGGGGCTGTGCCGTGTTCCCCCCGTACTGCACCGTGTTTTGGTACTGCACCGTGTTTCCTCCGGACCGCCGCGGGGCCCCGGGACCGGACGGCCGCGCCGGCTCAGCCAGCAGCGCGGTCAGTCGGGCGCTGTCTCCTGGATCATCCCGCACAGCCACCAAGGGGGTACGCCGGGGCAGTAGCGCGCTAACGTCCGCAGCCGTGGAGCAGGCGACCGTCTCCGGCCCAGGGAACCCTTCCACCTCGGCCGACAGGGCTGACTCAAACGCGGCGCGTACCGCCGCCGAAACTCCCCACACCACCGGTGCCCCCTTCAACGCCCGCCTGGTTGACAGATTATGGGCCGGTACGCGGCATCGCTACGCAGTCTGGGAAAGAAATCGGTTAGCAGAAGATTCTGTAACATTTCCTGACGAACGGTCATGCAGCCGGCACGTTAAGCCAGAAAACGTGCAGCTCAGCGGCTCGCGCAGGCCAGGGTTCAGTAAAGAAACCTGGCTATCGCAAGCCCCGGAATGACGGCGGCCTTCATGCGGAAGCCCCGGTGCCGCACGCCTGCATGGCCCGCGCGAAGGCCTCGCCGCGCTCCCGGTAGTCCCGGAACTGGCCAAAGCTCGGGGCCGCCGGGGACAGCAGCACCACACCGTCCGGCCGGGCCCAGGCGAACGCGCGGGCGACCGCCGCGTCCAGGTCGGAGCACTCCTCGACGCCCGCCAGGCCTCCTGATGGGCCGGGCCGGGCCGGGAACCCGGCAGCGGCTTCAACCTCGGCGCGGATCCGAGGGCCGCTGTCGGGCAGGGTCAGCACCAGGGTCAGGGCGGTGCGGCCCAGCAAGCCCGCCCCGAGCGGAGCGTAATCGATGCCCCGGTCCTGGCCCCCGGCGATAAGGGCCACCCGGCGGCCCGGAAACGCATCCAGGGCGGCGAGCGTCGGCAGCACGTTGGTGGACAGACTGTCGTCGACGAACGTGACCCCGGCGACCTGCCCGGTCACCTGGAGCCGGTGATCCAGGTGGCGGAACCCTTCCGCGGCGGAACGCAGCGCCGCGTCGTCGGACGCCCCGGCGATCCCGAACGCGAGCAGGCAGCGGCGGGCGATCTCGGCGTTGCGGCGGTTGTGGTCGCCGAGCAGGCCGAGCGGCTCCATCCAGGTGGCGCCCGGGTCGTCGGTGGCATGCACCCATTCCACCCGCGGGCCGAGCAGCGCGGTCCGCTCACGCAGCAGGTCGCTGTCACCG
Source organism: Streptosporangiaceae bacterium (assembly GCA_050014855.1). Taxonomy (GTDB): domain Bacteria; phylum Actinomycetota; class Actinomycetes; order Streptosporangiales; family Streptosporangiaceae; genus Bog-532. Next base: position 1,904 of record JBEKCN010000395.1, read on the forward strand.
TTGGCGACGGTCAGATCCGCTCCCGGCTGCGAGCACACGGACAGCTTGTCGCGGTAGTAGTTCTGCACGCCGCCGTGCCAGTCGAGGTGATCGGGGTGCAGCGAGGTAACGGCCACCACCGGCGTCGAGCAGGGCAGGTCGGTGGCCTGGTAACTGGAGACCTCGATGACCCAGAAGTCCCAGGGGCCGCTTCCCTCGGCCGGCCCGGGCGGGCAGTCCGGATCCCACGGCGGCTGGCCGATGTTGCCGCCGACCAGGCAGCGGTGGCCCAGCCCGGTCAGCAGGTGGCCGGTGACCGCCGCGGTCGTGCTCTTGCCCTTGGTGCCGGTGATCAGCAGCACCCGCGTTCGATCGGCTTCCTGCAGCCACAAACCGAGGCCGCCGGCCACTGGGACGCCGCGCTCTTCCAGCCGCACCACCTCCGGGCGGTACCGGCTGATACCCGGCGACTTGACCACGACGTCGCACTTCTCCAGCGCGGCGAGCCCGCCGTAGCCAGTGGTCAGGACCGGCGAGCCGCCGATCGCCACCGCGGGCGGGCGGTCGTCGACGAGCACCGGCTCGATGCCCATGGCGCGCAGTTTGCGGAGGTTGGCCAGGCCCTCGCGGCCGAGACCCCACAGCCCGACGCGGGCGCCGGACAGATCGGACCAGGAGAGCTTGGGACGTGTTCCGGTCACGCGAGGAGTTCCTCCGCGTAGGGGACGGGAATGAAGTGCTCACCGACGGGCTGCAACAGGCCTTCCGTGGACGGCCGGCCGGGTAGCGCGCGCACCTCGGCGGCCAGCTCGTGCAGCAGCGGGAACCCGGCCCGGTCGGCCCGCTCGTCCGCCAGCAGCAGCGCCGCCCGGCACTCGTTGACCTCGCCGACGCACTCGAACGGCTTGCTGAGGTCCACGTCGCCGAGCAGCGAGCGGAACTTGCCGGCCAGAGCAGGATCCGTGAGCGGCTCCCGGCCCCCGAAGATGGTCCCGAGCTCCGCCGCGGGCAGGAATGGCGCCAGGATCAGGTCGATGAAGCAGCACTTGTCGCACTGCCCGCACCAGTGGTCGAGCCGCCGGGCCCTGTCGATGTGGAAGGCGCGGTTACAGCTGCGGAAGGTGCTGTGGTACTGCTGCAGCCGGGCGAACCGGGCCGCGATCCACAGCTCGGTGCGGGGCCGCAGCGCCGAGAAGTAGTCCGGCATAACCGCGGCCCCCGGCCCCCGCGGCAGCCGGGCCGAGGTCTCCGCGAGCACCCCGCGGAAGGCCGCCTCGAACGCGGCGCTCTTGGAGTACTGGTGGTTCACCGCACGGTCCCCGGCCTGCATGGTCGGCACCGAGGCGGACCACTCGTTGGACATCACCACCGCGTCCCGGCCGTCCAGGGCCGCGGCCATGACGGCGATGGCCGAGATGATGCCGGTGACCGGGACGTGGCCATTGAGGAACCCGAGCTCCCGCGAGCGCAGCAACTGCGGGTCGATCTCGCGATCGGCCCGGATCACCGGGAGCCCGGTCACGGCGGCGGGCTGCTCGATCGCGTCGAAGTAGTCGCCGGGCCGGCTGACGACGAACAGGGCCACGTCGGCATGATCCCGGACCAGCTCGACGGTCACGATGGAGTCGATGCCGCCACCGAACGGCACCAGGGCGCGCCGAGTACCCGCCGCAGGGGGCTGAGCCGGGCCGGGTCCAGCCGGGCCGGTTCCAGCCGGGCCGGTTCCAGCCGCCGGGATCTGCTCCGCCTCGGGCCCCTCGATACGGAGACCGGACAGGTCGATGCCGTTGCGGTAGCCGAACTCGCCCAGGCCGTCCAGGTAGAACGCGCGGAGGAAGGCGCGCTCCCGGGGGGTAAGCGCGGTGCCGCCCATGCTGATGACGGGCGGGGCGGCGGTCTTGTAGTAGGAGACGCCCGCGAGCAGGAAGACAAGCCGCGCGGCCGCGGCCACCGCCGGGCTGTCCCAGCGGGGCACCGGACCGGGCGAGCTGAACGTGATCCGTTCCTCGAACGCCTGCCCATCCAGGCTGTACCGGCAGCTGAGCAGGCCGGAGGCGGGATCGAGGCGGTAGGACTCGTAGCGGAACTCCTGGCCCCGGCGGGCCTGCGAGGGGGTGGCCGCGTCGGCGGTCTGCGTGCTCATCGGGTCTCCCGGGGGCGGAGGCGGGCCAGCAGGCCGAACCGGCCGCAGGGCTGTTCCGCCCGGTGGCTGAAGAACCAGCCATCAGGGGGCTGTGGGGCCGCCGAGGTGGCTGTGGCCGCCGAGGTGGGTGTGGACGCGGCTGGCGACGCGGGTGTGGATGGAGCCGGCGACGCGGGCGTGGATGGAGCCGGCGAGGCAGGGCCGGCTGAGGCACACGAGGCGGGGCCGGCTGAGGTAGGGCCTGGGGCGGGGGTGATCGGGCCGGTCGCGGTGTCCGTGCCGTGGATCTGGCCGCCGGGAACGCCTGCCGCCTGGAGGACCATGCGGTTCGCGGTCCACAGGTCGAACCGCCACTGCTCCGGCCCGGCGGGGTGCAGGACGGCGGAGGCACGCTCACCGAAGGCCTTCGCCGCCGCCTCGGCGACCTCGGCGCCGACCTGATAGCGGCCGGGGGCGATCGCCGGGCCCAGGCCGACGACCAGGTCGGCGGGCTGGCTGCCCAGCGACACCATGGCCCGGACGGCGGACGCAGCGGCGCCGGCGACCGTACCCCGCCAGCCCGCGTGGGCGCACGCGAGCACGTGCGCGACCGGATCGTAGAGCACGACCGGCACGCAGTCGGCGGCCAGCACGGCCAGCACTGGGCCAGGATCGGCCGTGACCAGAGCGTCGGCGCCGGGTATGGCGTCGGCGGCCTCCCAGGTGCCGCGGCCCCGATCCGCCAGGCCGACCACCTCGGCCGCCGCGCCGTGCACCTGCTGGGCGAAAACGGCATCCTCCAGGCC
>JBEKCN010000396.1:0-4801 GCA_050014855.1 Streptosporangiaceae bacterium
CCGGTAGCCCTGCTCGCGGGAACCACCAGCGTGCTGGTGATCGCGGCCCTGTTCGGCGCGCTGCTCGCCTTCCTGGAAAAGGTGCCCTGCCGATCGGGGGCGTGGAACAGCTACGCGAAGCAGTTCCAGGATGCCTGCTACACCGACATCTATCCGCTCTACTACAACGAGGGCCTGGCCGCGGGTAAGGTGCCCTACGTCGGTCACCACGTCGAATACCCCGTCCTGATCGGCGCGGCGATGCAGGCCGTCGCGTGGCTGGTACGGCCGATCGCCGACCCCTACACCCGGGGGCGTGAGTTCTTCGACGTCACTGTGATCTTGCTGGTCATCTGCGCGGTGGCCGGAGTGGTCGCTACCGCGCGGGCGGCCGGCCCCGGGCGGCGCTGGCAGGCGCTCTTGGTCGCGCTGGCCCCGGCCCTGCTGCTGTCGGCCTTCGTCAACTGGGACCTGATCGCCATGGCGTTCGCAGCTCTCGGCCTCGCGGCGTGGGCCACGAAGCGGACAGTGGCGGCCGGTGTCCTGTTCGGCCTCGCGGTGGCGACGAAGTTCTACCCGCTGGTGCTGTTCGGCCCGCTGCTCCTGCTCTGCCTGCGGGCGGGCCGGATGCGTGAGTTCTGGGTGACCTTCAGTTCGGCCGCCGTGGCGTGGCTGGCGGTCAATGTCCCGGTCATGATCATCACGCCGGCCGGCTGGGCCACGTTCTATGAGTTCAGCAAGACCCGTCCGGCTGACTGGGGCTCGATCTGGTACTTCTTCAAGCATCTCGGCGTCCCGGTCCTCGGCGGGACCAGCGTGTCCGGCCTGAATCTGCTGTCGGCCGCGCTGTTCGGTGCTACGTGTGTGGCGATAACGGTCCTGGCGCTCGCCGCGCCGCGCCGCCCTCGGCTGCCACAGCTCTGCTTCCTGTTCCTCGCCGCGTTCCTGATGACGAACAAGGTGTGGTCACCGCAGTACGTGATCTGGCTCGTCCCGCTGGCTGTCCTGGCCCGGCCCCGGTTCTGGCCGTATGTGCTGTGGCAGGCGGCCGAGGTCTGGTACTTCTTCGCCATCTGGGGCTACCTGATCTTCATCTACCGCAACGGCGCGATGATCACCGGCTACAACGGCATCGGCTCCGGCTGGTACTTCGCGGCGCTGCTCGCCCGCTTCCTGACCGTCGCGCTGCTGTGCGGCTATGTCGTCCGCGACGTGCTGCGTCCGGGGCAGGACGTGGTCCGGGCCGACGGTGCGGACGATCCGGCGGGCGGCGTGCTGGCGGGAGCGCCCGACCGGTTCGTACTGCATCTGCGCCGGACCGCCCCGGCCGGGGCGGCGGCGGTCAGCCCACAGCCAGATGCTCCCTGAGCCAGTGCACGTCCGCGGCCAGGCTGCCGTTCTCGTCCGGCGTTTCACACATGGCGGGTGCCCCCGCGGCCCGCACCACGCCGAGGATCAGGTCCGGGTCGATCGTCCCGGCGGTCAGGTTGGCGTGCCGGTCCCGGCCCGAGGCGAACTCGTCCCGTGAGTTATTGCAGTGCACCAGATCGACCCGGCCGGTGATGGCCTTCACCTTGTCGGCCACCTCAGCGAGGTCCAGGCCGGCCGAGTAGGCGTGGCAGGTGTCGAGGCAGAAACCCACCTCGCCGTCGCCGTCCTCGGCCCCGGCCATCACGGCGTCCCACAGCAGGCCGATGCCGTCGAGGGTGCGCGCCATCGCGTTCGTCCCGCCTGCGGTGTTCTCGATCAGCAGCGGTATCGGGCGCTCGACGCGTTCCATGACCTTGCGCCAGTTCGCGTAGCCTTCCGCGGGATCCACCCCGCTGGTCACGTGGCCGCCGTGCACGATCAGCGCCTTGGCGCCAATGGACGCCGCCGCCGCAAGCTGCTGGGTCAGCAGCTTGCGGCTGGGGATCCGGATCCGATTGTTCGTGGTCGCGACGTTGATGACGTACGGCGCGTGAATGTAGGCCTCGACGCCGGCCTTGGTGAAGGCCGCGCGTATCTCGGCCGCCTCACCCGGCAGGACCGGGCCCTTCCATCCCTGCGGGTCACCGAGGAAGAACTGAACCGCGTCTGCATCGCGAGCTCGGGCTGCGGCCAGCGGGTCCGGTCCGTCGATGTGCACACCAATACGCACCATGGCCCGAGCCTAGCCCAGCGCCGTGTCATTCCCCGTCCGCCGGCTTCTGCCGGATGCTCGCGGTTCAGCCCGAGAAGCCGCCGTGGGCCAGGCCGAGGCAGGCGCCGACGAAACCCGCGATCATGCCCGTGACGACGATGATCCGCTCCGTCCGGGTGGCCGAGATCATTTGTATGTACAGGCCCAGGATGATGGCGATGGCCCCGGTGACCGTGGCGGTCACGTGCAGCGCCGCCGAGGCCGAAGTCTCGTTCCGCACGATCATGCCCAGGGCGAAGGACACCAGGCCCAGGACGACTGTCACGACCGCGAGGACGTTCAGGGCCATATGACGCGGTCCAGCCGGCGCGATCGCCACCTGCTGCGCCTGCGGAGACTCCGGGTCGGCCTGCCCCGTACCTGACGTGCCTGTACTTGGCATGTCTGTGCCTGCCACGTCCGCCACCTCCATCTCAGCAACTGCACGGGCGCCTCAGCTGATCATGATTCTTCCCCGGTCCAGGCTCCGGAATCACAGGTTTGGCCCAGTGAATCAGCCCAGTGAATCAGCCCTGCGAACCAGCCCTCTGTATCAGTCCAGTGAACCAGCACAGCGAAACAGGGCCCCGGCCACGGACTGGGATGGTAGCCCGCCCGGGGACAGTGTGCCCCATCTGTCCCGGCGCCGTAGAGATACGGCCCGGACTGTCGGTGGCCCACGGTATGCTGACCGCGCTGTGAAATTGTGGCAGGCCGCCGGAGCCGCCGCTGTCGCAGCCCTCCTGTCACGGAGAGACCGTGACCGCATCAGTCCAGAGGAGGCAGGACTCAATCATGCGCAACTACGAAATGATGATCATCCTCGACCCTACGCTCGAGGAACGGACGGTTCAGCCGTCGCTCGAGCAGTTTCTCCAGGTCGTCCCCTCTGGCGGCGGCCGCGTGGAGAAGCTGGACATCTGGGGCAGGCGCCGCCTCGCCTATGACATCGACAAGCGGGCTGAGGGCATCTACGCGGTCGTGGACTTGTCCGCCGAGCCCGACACGGTCCGTGAGCTGGACCGCCAGCTGAACCTCAATGAAGCTGTGCTCCGTACCAAGGTTGTGCGGCCGAAGGTCCGCTGACCGGGGCGCACCGCTACTCAACCCTAAGATCGCACCGCTACTCACCCCCAAGATCACGGTAACGACGGGAGCAGCCCGATGGCAGCAGGCGACACCCAGATCACGATCGCGGGCAACCTCGTTGACGACCCCGAGCTTCGTTTCACGCCGGCCGGTCAGCCGGTCGCGCGCTTCCGCGTGGCTTCGACGCCGCGCTTCCGCGACAACTCCACCGGGGAATGGAAGGACGGCGACAGCCTCTTCCTGACCTGCAACGTCTGGCGGCAGGCGGCCGAAAACGTGGCCGAGAGCCTGCAGCGCGGCATGCGGGTCATCGTTTCCGGGCGGCTGCGGCAGCGCTCGTACGAGACCAAAGAGGGCGAGAAGCGCACCGTCTACGAAGTCGAGGTCGACGACGTGGGCCCGTCGCTGCGGAACGCCTCGGCGAAGGTCGCCCGGGCCAGCCGGTCCGGCGGCGGATTCGGCGGGAACCAGGGCGGCGGCCAGGGTCAGGGCGGTGGCCAGGGTTACGGCGGCGGCTCCGGCGGCAGCGGGTCCGGCGGCAGCGGGTCCGGCGGCAGCGGGTCCGGCGGCGGCCGGGCCGAGGCCGACCCATGGGCCACCGCGGAGCCCGGCGGCTTCTCCGACGAGCCGCCGTTCTAGCCAGACGTGCCGCACACCAGAACCAACATCAGTCACCGACCATCCCCGCCTGAGGCGGGGCTCTGCAAAGGAGCACCATGATGGCCAAGCCACCAATACGCAAGCCAAAGAAGAAGGTCTGCGTCTTCTGCCAGGAGCAGATCGCCTACGTGGACTACAAGGACACGGGCCTTCTCCGCAAGTTCATCTCCGACCGCGGCAAGATCCGCGCGCGGCGGGTCACCGGTAACTGCACGCAGCATCAGCGGGACGTCGCCACGGCGATCAAGAACGCCCGCGAGATGGCGCTGCTGCCCTACACGAGCACGGCTCGCTGAGTCCGCGGGGAGGCATCGACATGAGCCGCACACCAATGAAGCTCATCCTCACCCAGGAGGTCAGCGGCCTCGGGGCGCCGGGCGACGTCGTGGACGTCGCGAGCGGTTACGGGCGCAACTACCTCATTCCCCGTGGCTTCGCCATGCGGTGGACCCGAGGTGCCGAGAAGCAAGTTGACCTGATCCAGCGGGCCCGGTCCGTCCGGGAGATCCGCAGCCTGGATGACGCGAAGGCCGCCGCGACCGAGCTCCAGCATCTGATGGTCCGGCTGCCGCGGCGCGCGGGCACCAACGGCCGGCTGTTCGGTTCGGTGGGGCCGGCCGACATCGCCGACGCCGTCCGGGCCGCCGGCGGTCCCGAGCTCGACCGGCGCCGGATCGAGGTGCCCGACCCGATCAAGACGGCCGGCGCGCATCAGGTACGGGTCCGGCTCCATCCTGAGGTCAACGCGACCATCGATATCGAGGTCGTTCCGGCCTGAACCACGTTGAGCCGGCCGCGACGGGACGATCATCCCGTCGCGGTCGGCTCTGTCGTATCCGCAGCGAGTTGCTGGCCCCGCGGGGGCCGCTCGTACGCCGCCGTGAGCCGGGCCAGCTCCGGGTCGAGAGCCGC
>JBEKCN010000397.1:0-4799 GCA_050014855.1 Streptosporangiaceae bacterium
CGGCTCGCGGTCGCCGTGGCGGCGGCCCTGGAGCTCCCACAGCAGGAGCGCCGACGTGACCAAGGCAAACCCGAACAAGAAGTCCTCGACGGGAATGTCCCAGGGAAAACGCAGGCCGGTCAGCTGCCCGCGCGCGTACTCGACCACCGGCGCGGACAGCTTGGTCAGCCAGCCGTCGACGGGAATCTGGAACGCGAACACGATAGCGATCGTGATCCAGTAGCTGGGCCGCCGGAACAGCCCGGTCCGCGCGATGACCAGCTCCCAGCCGCAGACCGCGGCCACGGCGGCCACGGCGGGCACGGTGTACCCGAGGCCGGTCACGACCGCACCGCCTCATCCTGGGTGGGCCGCCCGGCCGGCTCCGGCCGCTGGGGGTGCTGGGCACGCTGCGCCCTGCGGGCCCGCCAGCGGGCCCCCATGGCCTGGACGCAGGCATAGGTCAGAATCCCGCACACCGGTATGACCATGAAGAACACCAGCTCCTCGACCGGGATCCGGAACGGCAGCCGGGCTCCCGTCACGTACCGCGGGCTGTAGGTCCATACCCGCCCGGCGATCGCGAAAGCATCCCAGACCAGGAAGACCACAGCCACCGGCAGCACGGCACGCGCCAGCCGGGCCGGCTGCCGGTAGACCCGCGCGCCGAGCAGCTCGAGCGGCGCGGTCACCGCGAGGCAGGCGCCCATCAGGATCAGGTACTGGTAGTGATCCATGTCAGCTGGCGCCCCCCGTTCTGCGGGCCCAGAACGCGCGGGCCAGTGCGGGAACCGCGACCCCGACGCGGCGGAGCTGGCCGACCCGGGCCCGGTGCGTGAACACGGCGAAGTCGCTGTCCTCGATGCGGTTCAGGATCTCCGAGTAGAGGGTCAGCGCGGTGGCCACGCACGGCCGGGACACCGGGTGGAGCATCGCGATCCCGTCCCGGGCGAACCGGTAGATGGCCCGGGTGGTGGCGTGCTGGCTGGCCAGCGCGGCCCGGACCCGGGGGTCGGTGCGCTGGTGCGCGCGGCACCAGGCCAGCAGCCCGTGGTCCACGCCGAACGCGGCGAGCTCGTCGGCCGGCAGGTACACGCGGCCCCGGTCCAGGTCCTCGGCCACGTCGCGAAGGAAGTTCGTCAGCTGGAACGCCTTGCCCAGGGCCGCGGCGTACGGAGCGGCCTCGGCGGGCGGCCCCACCGTGCCCAGCACCGGCAGTACCTGCAGGCCGATCACCTCGGCGGAGCCGTGCACGTAGCTGTCCAGTGCGGCCCGGTCCGGGTAGCTGGTGACCTCCAGGTCCATCCGCATCGAGTCCATGAAGTCCGCGAACAGGGCCGGGGCGATCCGGTAGCGGGCCGCGGTGTCCACGACCGCCGCCAGGATCGGGTCCGTACTGTACCCGGTCCGCAGCCCGGCCAACAGGCCCTCGGCCAGCTTACCGAGACCCCCGGCGACCTGGGCCCGGTCGGCGTCCGGCGGCGCGGTGTCCACGATGTCGTCGGCCCAGCGGGCGAAGCCGTACAGCGCGTGCACGGCCGGCCGCTGGGCCCGGGTCAGCATCTTGGTAGCCAGGTAATAGGTCTTGCCGTGCCGGGCGTTCAGGTCCCGGCAGCGCTGGTAGGCCGCGCGGAGGCGGGGGTCGCTCAGCCCGGCCGCGTCCAGTTCTGCGCCGATCATGACGGCCTCCGCACGGCCGGGCGGCGGGCCCTGACGGGTACCGGGCCGGTGACCCGGTCGGCGGCGAGCCGGCCGGATATCAGCGCGGTCGGCACCCCGACCCCGGGCACGGTGCCGCAGCCCGCCAGAACGGCGTTGTCCGCGCCGCGCGGCAGGTTGCCCGGCCGGAACGGGCCACTCTGCAGGAAGGAATGCGCGAACGAGAACGGCGTGCCAGCGACGAGGCCCTGGCGCGCCCAGTCGGCCGGAGTCACCACCTGCCGCACAGTGATCTGCGCGTCCAGGCCGGGCAGCACCCGGTTGCCGACGATGGCGGCGAGCTGATCGGCGTAGCCGCTGGCGGTGCCCGCCCAGTCGATCTGCCCCCGGGCCAGGTTGGGGGCCGGCGCCAGGATGTACACCAGGTCGGACCCCTCGGGCGCCAGCGAAGGGTCGGTCGCGGTCGGCCGGGTCACGAGCAGGGACGGATCGCTCATCAGCTGCCCATCGGTGATGATTTCCCGGAAGGTCCGCTGCCAGGCGTCCCCGAACACGATCGTGTGATGCGCGGCGTCTGGCCACCGGCGCCCGGTGCCGGCGTGCAGCACGACCGCGGACGGGGCCGGGCGCAGTGGCAGCGGCCGTCGCGGGGCCCGGCCGAGCAGCTCGTAGGCGGTCGTCAGCTCGGTGGCGAGAACCACCGCGTCACAGGGAATCCGCAGCCCGGTATTGGTGTGCACGGCCCGGATCCGCGACCCGGACCGGTCCAGCGCGGTGACCGTGGCGCCGTAGCGGAACTCGACGCCCGCCGACTCCGCCGCACCGGCCAGGGCGTCCGGGAGGGCCCGCATGCCGCCCCGGGGGAAGTACACGCCGGCCACCGTGTCCATGTAGGCGATGACGGCGTAGACGGCGAGCGCGTGCCGCGGGGACTCCCCGGCGTACAGGGACTGGAAGGAGAAAACCCGGCGCAGGCGCTCGTCGCGGATGAACCGGCCGATGGCCGGCTCAAGGCGGCGGAACGCGCCCAGCGCCGCCAGCCGGGCCAGGCTGGGGGTGGCCAGCGCGAACGGTGAATCGAAGTTGGCCGCGATGAACTGGCCGAACTCGCACCGGTAGAGCTCGGTCAGCCAGGCGCGCAGCCGCCGGTAGCCATCCGCCTCGGCCGGCCCGGCGAAGGCCGCGACCGCACTGGTCATGGCGTCGGCGTCCGCGTGCACGTCCAGCTTGCTGCCGTCGGCGAACAGGGCCCGGTAGGCGGGCTCCAGCCGCACCAGGTCCAGCCGGCTGGGCAGATCCTCCCCCACCGCGGCCAGCGTGTCCGCCACCAGGTCCGGCATGGTCAGTACGGTCGGGCCGGTATCCATCCGGAACCCGCCCACGTCCATCCGGCCGGCCCGGCCGCCCGGGGTCGCGGCGCGCTCGATGACGGTGACCTCGCGACCGCGCCCGGCCAGGTGCAGCGCGGCCGCCAGGCCGGCGAGCCCGGCGCCGACCACGACCACCCGGCTGGTCGCCCCAGTTACGGTCCGCATCGGTTACCGGACCCGATTCGTGTAGCGGATGGCCAGGTCGCGCAGCGCGCTCAGGACGAAATCGTCCAGCCCGCTGCCGGACAGGTGGTCGCACGCCGCAGCCACCCGACTGGAGATCATCTGCTCGATGCGGGTGGCGGCGCCGGTCTCCGCGATCAGGCGGCGCCAGTGGTCGATCTGGCCGTCGTCCAGCAGCTCCTGGCTGGACAGGCGGGTCAGCTGAGCGCGCTGACCGGGCGTGGCCAGCTCCCCGGCGAGCACGACCACGCTCGTGGCCTTGCGTTCGCGCAGGTCACCGCCGCTCGGCTTGCCGGTGACGGACGGCCGCCCGAAGACGCCGAGCACATCGTCCCGGAGCTGGAACGCCTCGCCCACGAGTTCGCCGTAGTCCCCCAGGACGCTCAGCACGTGCTCGTCGCAGCCGGCCAGCGCGGCGCCCAGCTCCAGCGGGCGGCGCACCGTGTAGTTGCCGGACTTGCGCCGGGTCACGTCGAGCACCCGGTCCAGGGTCGGGCTGCTCCGGGCGTCGTTGACCAGGTCGGCGTACTGCCCCACGGCCAGCTCACCGCGCAGCGTGTCGTACCGGGGCCAGCCGCGGGCCAGCGCCGACGGCCCAAGCCCGCTTTCCCGCAGCAGCTGCTCCGCCCACACCAGGCACAGGTCGGCGAGCAGGATCGCGGCCGACTCCCCGAAGCGCACAGCGGAACCGGCCAGCCCGTGGCCCCGGTGCCATTCGGCGAGCCGCAGATGAACGGCAGGCCGGCCCCGGCGCAGCGCGGACCGGTCCATCACGTCGTCCTGCAGCAAGGCGAAGGCGTGCAGCAGTTCGGTGCTGGCCGCGGCACGCAGCGCGGCACCGCTCTCCTGCGCCCCGGTCAGCCAGCCCAGATAGGTGAAGGTCGACCGGACGAACTTGCCGCCGACGACGAACTCACCGAGCAGCCCAGTCACGAAGTCGGCCCCGGGCACGTCGCGCACATGCTCGGCGCAGCGATCCCGGACGAAGCCGGCGAGCACGCCGCTGACCTCGTGCCGTACGTCCGCCAGCCACCGGTCCAGCTCGGGGACGCCGGGCGGCCCGGACCAGCGCGGGGCACAGGCCGGGCGTGACTGCTCGGGCGCCAGGGACGTGCGGGCGGCGGCCGGCGCGGCCGCGCCGGAACTCTCGCCCAGAAGCTGACCCACCTGCATACGTACGGCCTCCGATCTCGCGGGCAACGTGGCGGGCTGGCAGCTACCGTGCCGCACGAAACGATGCACAAACGATGCAAACAGCCTAACGGGCACTGCGACCAGCCTTCACGAGGGGGCGCGCTCCCCCAGTTTGCGAAGCTCATAGTGGGTGCTGCGGTGTGTCGTGGCGGCCTGGTGGCGGTAGCGCGCACGGGATAAGCGGCCGCGAACGGCATTAAGTTACCAAGCGTAACTGTGATATCACGGATTCGGCCGCAGTCTGAGGGGCGATCAGGGTGGGTGGGCACCGCCGGGCATAGCCGGCCGACGGCAGGGGCCGGGACCGGACGGGGCGGTGAGCGGGCGCCGGGCAGAACCGGGCGACGGCATCGGCCCGCAGGGGCGGCGCGCGGTGAGCGAATGGCACGGCAGAACCGGGCGACGGCATCGGCC
>JBEKCN010000398.1:0-4795 GCA_050014855.1 Streptosporangiaceae bacterium
TCGGCGAAGTGCGGCGAGCCGGACTCCTCCTCGCCCTCGATGAGCAGCTTGAGGCTGACCGGCGGCGCCGCCCCGCCGGACGCGGCCAGCGCCGCGCTCACCCCGAGGGCGTGGAACAGCACCTGGCCCTTGTCATCCGAGGCGCCGCGGCCCGGCAGCCGGCCGCCTTCTTCGGCCGGCTCGAACGGAGGGCTGCGCCATTCGTGCAGCGGCTCGACCGGCTGCACGTCGTGATGGCCGTAGACGAGCACCGTCAGCGCGGCCGCATCATCGGCCGCCCATTCGGCGAACACGGCCGGCTGCCCGCTCCCGGGCGGTTCGCCGGTCTCCCACACCTCGGCCACCGGGAAGCCGGTGGCACGCAACCGGGCGGCCAGCCATTCGGCGGATTTCCGGACATCATCCCGGCGCGCGGGATCCGCCGAGATCGACGGGATGGCCAGCCACTGCTTCAGTTCGTTGAAAAAGCCGCTGGCGTTCGCCTCGACGTAGGTTCGGGCATCCATAAAGCCACTCTAGCCAGGCCGAGCGGCCCGGCCTGGCGTGGGCCGAACGGCCTGGCGGAGCCACCGCCGGGCTGGTGTCCGGTCAGCGCCGCACGGTGGCCGCTCCGTGCGCGGGGCGGCCACCGTGCGGAGACGCTCCCCCGGCCTGGCAGCCCGGTACCCAGGCGATCCCGCACGCTGCGGCCGAGCCGCCCCGGGACGGCCCGATGCGGCTCAGCACGGTAACCGAGATCAGGATCATTAACATGACGAACGCCGCCATCGCCACCGGCGCGAAGCGGACCACCCGGGACGGCGGGTGCAACAACCGCTCCCGCAGCGGCATCGCCTCGTGGAAGGTGAGCCGGTTGAACGCCGCGAGCTTGGCCGCCAGCTTCGGGTCCGAACCGTGGAGCGCCCGCTCGATCTGGCCCAGCAGGCGCTGCTCATTCAGTCCAAGGCCCATCGGCTACCTCCGGATGAATCCGCTGGCGGTACCGCAGGCCGACGCGCGTCAGCATGGTCCCCGTCCAGCAGTATGAAAAAACTGTTCCGCCAACCAGCGGCCCCTACGCTGCGGCCAGGAACTCCAGCCACGGGGTACGGAAACCGGCCCGCTGGAGCGCGAAGACGCGCACAGTCTACGGGCCGGCCAGACCCGTCCGTGCCAGCCTGGCCAGATCGCGGTCAGGCCGACGCGGTGGCGCAGGACCGGCGCGCATGGTCCGGATGGACCTCGCGGCGGCGGCGGACGGCGGCGGCCAGTGCGTCGAGAACCTGCGCGGTGGTGTCGAAGTCCATGCAGCTGTCGGTGATGCTCTGACCGTAGACCAGGCCGACGGGGTCGCCGGGGCCCTGCTTCCCGGCTGTGATGAAGCTCTCCAGCATCACGCCGATGAGGCCCTGCTCGCCGGCGGCGATCTGCTTTCCCAGCGCGTCCGACACCACGGGCTGCCGGCGGTAATCCTTCTCGCTGTTGCCGTGGCTCGCGTCGACCATCAGGCGCCGGGGCAGTCCCGCCCTGGTGACCAGGTCCAGGGCGGCGGAGACGTCGCCGGCGTAGTAGTTCGGCCCGGACCGGCCGCCGCGCAGGATGATGTGGCACTCGCTGTTGCCCGCGGTGTTCACCACGGCCGCGGCGCCCGCGGGCGTCACCCCGAAGAACGTGTGCTGGGCCGCAGCCGCGCGGCAGGCGTCGATCGCCACCTGAGCATCCCCGTCGGTCCCGTTCTTGAAGCCCACCGGCATCGACAGGCCGGAGGCGAGCTGCCGGTGCACCTGGCTCTCCGTGGTCCGCGCGCCGATCGCGCCCCAGGCCACAGCGTCCGCGATGTACTGCGGGGTGACCGGGTCCAGCCATTCGCACCCCACCGGCAGGCCCAGCTCGACCACATCCAGCAGCAGCCGGCGCGCGGTACGGAGGCCGCGGTGGACATCGTAGCTGCCATTCAGGCCCGGATCGTTGATCAGGCCCTTCCAGCCGGTCACCGTCCGCGGCTTCTCGAAGTACACCCGCATGACGATCAGCAGCTCTTCGTCCAGCGAGCGGCGCAGCTCGGCCAGCCGTCGCGCGTAGTCCAGGGCAGCGACCGGGTCGTGTACCGAGCAGGGGCCGACCACGACCAGCAAACGGTCATCGGTGCCCTCCAGCACCGCGCGCACGTCCGCGCGGCCCTGCTCAACGGTGGCCTCCCGGGCCTGCCCCAGCGGAAGCTCCTGCAACAGCGCCGCAGGCGCCAGCAAGGGTTCGTAGCCGAGGATCCGTGTGTCACTCGTGTGATGGGGCATCGTATGTCTCCTTATTTACAGGAACCGACACCCGCGCCCCGGGAGCCAGTCTGTCCTGACATGACAAAGACAGAGGCAGCTGCCTCTGTCTTTTCCGGCTCCAGGTGGGTGATCAGCGTTGGCGGACGCGGCTGGCTACACCTGGAGCCAGCTCAAAGCGCCAATACCATCGCGACATGCCAATCATGTTACACGTTGATCGTCTAACCAGGCAGCTGCCCCACAATTTCGGTTACCCCACAATCTCGGAGGCATCCCATGCTCGTTGCGTTCTCGATCACACCGCTCGGCGCCGGGGAAGGCGTCGGGGAGATCGTCGCCGAAGCGGTCCGGGTGGTCCGCGACAGCGGCCTGCCGAACCAGACCGACGCGATGTTCACCACGGTCGAGGGCGACTGGGTGGGGTTTTAATTAACTATTTTCGGCGAACCTGCTATCCGCGGCACGGTTACTGCCTCTGAGCAGTAGAAAGGCCGTCCAGCAGGGTGGCCTGCTTGCGGGGCAACGCCGTCTCAACCGGTTCCCGCTGGGGTATCCAGGCGGTTGCGGCGGCGATGGCCAGCCAGCACACCTCTTCATTAGTTGCAGCCTGTGTGCTCTCGGCAACGGCCTGGATGTGAGCCTTGATGAGCTTCCGCTCGCTTAGGAACCCTCCGGGGAGATGATGCCACCGGGCCTCGATCTCGGCCATCCGGTCGGCCGCTTCTAGCCGCTGGATGTACCGTTCGCCCGACTGGCCCTCACCGGCCAGGTAGGCCTTGTTGGCCTGGTCCCAGTCGATGATGTCGCTGATGATGTCATGCATCGTCCGACTCCGCTTCTTCCCTGTTTGATCTGACAGTCTGGCTGTTAGGTCTGACAGCGCTCTGATGCGAAGACCCCCGAGCGCGGACGCTCAGGGGTCGCTTGGTTCGTCTGCGGCTATCTGTCCGGCTTTTACCAGGCGTACCGGCGGGGGGCCGCAGGTGCGGTCGTGGAGCCCGGCACGGCAGCACGCGCAGCGGCCCGCGCGTGCCATGGCCCGCCCCGCGCACCCCTTGGCCAAGTTTTTACCGTTCCGGGGATACCGGTCGGTCTACCCGTGCCTTGACAGCCCACCCGGCACGGAGCGTTCATGAAGGATGCGCGAGCGTCGCGCGGCGCGGCACCAACCTCCTTGTCGGCCGCGGCACGGCGCGCACGGCCACGGCTGGCACGCGACCCCCGTCCGGGGAGCGTGCGGACGGCGGGCTCCGGACCGGGCGGGGACCTGGGACCGGGGAGGCGACGCCGACGCACGCGCCAGCCGACCCCTTCACCCGTCACGGCGGCCTGGCCCGCCCCTTCCCTGACGACCTTCCGCCTGCCCCGTGTCCACTCCGGGGATGAAGGCGCCCTTGGCATGCGCGGGGACCGGCACGGTTCACGCGCGGAAAGGCGACTGTGCGCATGACCTCGCTCCACAGCCAGCGTTCCACCTGGCAGACCCCCCGGACGATTGCCCGGCAGGCAACCCGGACCACCAGATCTGCCGACCGACCTGCCGCCCCCGGCCCGGCCGTAGCCCCTGGTCAGCGGCGAAATGTACCTGCGGGAGGGGACCGGGGCTTATGACTGTGTCATCACATCCTCATACGCGCGGGGCAGGGATAGGCGCAGCCGTCGGCACCAGGGCGGCCCGGGACGAGGCAGCGGTGCTGTCCGTGGCCGGTCACCTGACCGACCGCGACCGTGAGCTTGTGCGCCTGGTGGCGCGGCACCGCGTGCTGACCACCGAGCAGCTCGCCGCGCTCGCGTTCGGGAACATCACCACCGCCAGGCACCGCCTGGCGGTGCTCGTGCGCCTGGGCCTGCTGCGCCGCTTCCGGCCGCACCTTCAAACCGGCTCCGCGTCGTGGCATTACGTCCTCGGCCCCATCGGCGCCGCGCTGCTCGGCCAGGAAGACCGCGACGAGAAAAGATGGCTGCCGATGGTCCGCGCGGACCGGCAGCTTGCCCTCGAACGCTCCCAGCGCCTGGGACACATGACCGGCGCGTCGTGGTTCTTCGTCGTCCTGGCGCGGCACGCCCGCGAGCACGGCGGCGGTGAACTCCTGAAGTGGGACGCCGAAGGCGAAGCCTCCTACTACCTGTACGCCCGCAGCCGCGAACTCGGCCCGCGCCCCGACGGGCTCGGTGTCTGGGCGCAAGACGGAACCGACATCGCGTTCCTCTTCGAATACGACACCGGCACCGAGCACCTGCCCCAGCTCGTCGGCAAGCTCACCGGCTACGCCGAGCAGGCCGGGACCAACACCGCGCTCACGATGCCGCTCCTGTTCTGCTTCCCCACCGCGCGCCGCGAGCAGTCCGCCCGCAAGGCACTCGCCGCCACCGCCGCGTCCCTGGACCTCCAGATCGCGACCGCCGCCCTGGACCCGCGCGTCACCTGCCCGGCCTGCGACCCGGTATGGATGCCGCTGCACGGCGGGCACCCGCCGATGCGGCTCATCGACCTGGGCGGCGTGCTCTCCGACCCCTGGCGCACCGAACCCGAACACGAC
>JBEKCN010000399.1:0-4779 GCA_050014855.1 Streptosporangiaceae bacterium
CTTGCCGCCCCCGCTGAGTGGGAAGAGCTCACCGGTGAGCACGGGTCCTGCGTCGGCGTCAGCGACCGCCGCGGCCACCGAGAGGCCGGTCATGGCGCCGGATCCGGCTGGACGCTGGCCGCCCCGGTGACGAAGCTGTTCGCCGCCTGGGCGAGCGAATTCCACGACGTGATCGCGGTGCTGAGGTTGCTGGCCAGCAGGCCGGCGGTCGTGATCTTGAGCTGGCCCGTGGCGAAGGCCTGCAGCTGGCCGGCGATCGCGCCCCACCCGGTCTGGAGGTCGGCCGTGGCCTGGTCAAGGGTGCTGATCGGCTCCGTGATCGGGTCCCAGCCGCCGAGCGGGAGCTTTTCCAGCGACGCGTCGGCCACCCGGTTGGCGGTCACGAACGTCCCGATCTGCCCCTCGAGTCCCGAGGCCGTGGTGCCCTGTTGTCCCGCGGTCCGGGCCAGCGCCCCGAACTGGACCTCGACGATGAAGGCGATCGCGGCTGGGACCGGGTCGCCCGGCTTGACGCCGTTGAGGTCGCCCGAGAGCTGCCCGAGCACCCCGGCCGCCTTGGTCGCGAACAGCCCGGTGTTCACCGCCTGGGCGATCAGGCCGCTCCAGGTCGTCGACCGCCAGGCCAGGCACACCGTGAGCAGGTCAGGATAGTTCGGAATGTACTTCTCGATCTCCGGGGCGACATTCTGCATTTCAATGGTGAGCGCGACCCGGCCCTTAATCGCGGTCCAGTCGCTGGCCGGCACGGCGTACGGCGGTGCCAGGCTGGTCGCCTCGGGGAATGTCACCTCAGTCAATCTTCTCGCCCTCCGGTGGACTTGACCCTGCTGGCGGAGCCTAGGCTCGGCCGGTGACGCCGCACCAGAGATACATTGCGGGAAAGATGGCCCAAAAATGCGGTCCTCACGCGGCCCCGCACCTCCCAGGAAGGCACGTCATGACACGAGCGCGAGGCAGGAGTCCGGCTGCCTCTGGGAGGGGTGTGCATCCGTGGGTTCGCCGGCCTGGCGGGCGGCCTGCCCACCGTCAGCGCGTACGACCAGTTGGGTCCCTTCTGCAGCACCATGCAGATGACCGCGTCACCGAAGGCGATCAGATACGACGACGTGTTGGCCACCGCGGTGGCAGTGGCCAGGCCGCCGCCGACGATCGGGAACGCGATGGCAAGCGTGGCCGCGGTGAGCTGCCGGTCGTTGACGATCTTGTTGAACAGGCTGGTGCTCTCGAGCGCCTTGCCCGCCACGAGGAAGATGGCCGGGATGCCGTACTGCCACAGTCCGGTCAGCAGCGCGCCGGAGGGACTGACGTCCTGATCCCAGTTGGACGTGCCGAAGCTGCCGAACCGCAACTCCACGCCGGAGGCCGAGCCGAGCGGGATCTGCAGCGTCGTCGGGTCGGTCGGGCAGGGGATGCCCATGATCGTGTCGGCCGCGGAGACCGAGCCGAGCGTGGTCGTCCCGCCCAGTGGCTGGCCCGCGTCGTTGAGCAGCCGGTAGCCGGCGTACAAGGTGCGCAGGAAGGTCTGGGACGCGTCGACCGACACGACCTCGTCGCCCGAGATCGAGATCGAGTCGGGGTGGACCCACAGACCGTGGGAGTCCGTCGGCTCGCTCAGCGTCCACTTGAACGCGGGCGCCGTCCCGGCCACGGCGGTGCGCGGCGTCGGCGCGGCTGCGTCGCCGACGAGCGTCGCCGTCCCAGGTGTCGGGCTCCACGTCTTGGTCGCCAGCTGCAGATCGTCTGAGGCGGTCCGCCGGGCCCCCTGGATCACGGGCGTGGCCAGGCTGTGCACGTCCTCCCGTAGCCCGTTCGTGTACAGCTGCTGGCCCTCGGCGATGGTGTCCAGCGCGTAGCCGGCCTTGAGTGGCTGGCCGTTGTGGTCCTTGCACGCAACGACCGGCGACCACGGCTGGCCGGACGGTTTCCCGATCGCGTCGCCGAGGGCCTGGACCGCGTTGTACTGGTCCGGGTCGATCTCCTTGTCCGGCCAGATGTGGTCGTTCCGGATGATGGTCTTGGCGTAGGCCTCGGTCGTGGCCAGCTCTGGGTGGTGGCTGGCAAGGTCGGCTGCCGTGTCGTACGGGGTGACCAGCGTTTGCGCCTGCACCAGCAGCTCGCCCAGCCGCTCGGCGTCGGCTGGTGGCCCGGCGACTTCCAGGTGCGCCAGCTTGCCCGCATACAGCCTGGGTGCACTGGCGATCTGGCGGCGTGGATCCGCGGGAGAGCCGGTGGGCGGCCGGCGGTCGCGTGCCATGGCGCGGCGCGCGTAGGCGCGAAGGTGGTGGGCGGGGAGGTACTGCGCCAGGAGAATGACTTCCGGGAGATGCACGCCCGGCGCAGCCGGCCGCACCACCCGCACCCACCGCACCGCCTCGCTGCCACCGTCAAGGCAGTCGTCAGCGATGTCGGCATAGTGCGAGAAGATTGCCGTGC
Organism: Streptosporangiaceae bacterium; assembly: GCA_050014855.1. GTDB lineage: Bacteria > Actinomycetota > Actinomycetes > Streptosporangiales > Streptosporangiaceae > Bog-532. The sequence goes on from JBEKCN010000399.1 coordinate 2,434, forward strand.
GCTCGGCCGGCATGGCGGCCAGTACCGGATGAGCGGCTGCCTCAGCGGTCAGAGTATCTGACGTCTGCGCCACGAGCTCGAACGTGGCGCCATGGACTTCGGCCACCAGTCCGGCCGGGTCCGCCACGTGACGCAGGTCGAAGTGAAACCGGGTCATTTAACGTCCTTCCCGCAGGTACCTGTGAGGTTCTTATCGGCAAGAAGCGGAGGAATTGGACAATCTTCAGTGTCCATTCAGGGGGCCTCTGATCTGCAGCGATGCGCAATCGGAGCCTCCCGCTGAGCGCTACGTGAGCCCGTGACCTGCAGGAACGCCGCATCCCCGCTCGACGGCGCGACGGGCGCCCAGCTGGCAGGTCCAGCCCCGGCGCCGCAGCGTGTACTGCACCCGGAACGTCGCGGCGATCAGGTCCCGGATGCGGGCCAGGGTCCACCGCTGGTCCTCCCACCCCGACGCCGCTGGGCCGGCATCCAGCACCCGGTCCAGCTCCGCTAGCTGGTCCCGGTCCAGGCGGCACCGGGCGCCCTGCCCCTTCGACGCAAGGCCGGGCACGCCGCCGGCTTCCCAGGCCCGCCGCCACCGCTGCACCGACCGCTCGGACACCCGCAGCTCAGTGGCGGTGTCCGCGATCGGGACCCGCCGCTCGAAGCTCTCCACGGCCGCCAGCCGGACCAGTTCCCGCCGCCTGCGGTCCTCAGCGGTTAACCCGCCGCCCTGCGCATACCTCATATACCGTCCATACCACTGGAAACCGCCGCTGTCAGCCCCGCCGGCATCGCCAATTAAAGATCGTTAGCGAGGCTCCGCCTCAGACCATCGAGGTTGGCGGTTCTGCGGGCGTGATCGTGCGGGCAGGTTCATCCTCTCAACCGTAGGCGTGGTTGGGAGGGTCGGCATGGTGCAGCGTCCGGTTACGTTGGCTGACATCGTCCGCGGGCACGTGAGCTGGATGAGCCGCATCCCGCTGCCGCTGACCGATGCCGACCGGGACCACGGCTGCTGGTGGCAGCTGGCCATGCGGCAGGTCGAGGTGTGCAGGACCCTGGTTTTCGATGACCCCCGCCGGGTCCGCACGGTGTTCGAGGAGCTGCTGGCCGGCAACATCAACCTGGGCCGGCTCGAGCGCGCGGAGGTCATCTTTGGCTCCAAGGTCACCCGCGGCACCCCCGGGCACCTTCTCCACCGGCTGCTGAACCGCGGCGACCAGGTCACGGTGAACCTGTCCTTCAAGCATTCGCGGATCAAGATCTACCTGAAGGAAGACCACGCGCTGAGAGTGGAGACCATCATCAACGATCCGGGCGACCTGGGCAGCAAGCGCAAATGGGGGCACTCTCGGCTGCTCCCATTGGCGGCCTGTATTTCTGCAGGCAGGAGTGCGTTTTCGGGTCCATGCCGGTGGCAGTTCCCCAATGGGAGCAATGGGGGCGGGAGTCCCCCCGCGCGCCTGCGCGCGTGCGCGGGGGGACCCTAGAAACCCTGCCCCCATTGCGCTCTTTTGGGCTGACCTGCGGAAACGCCGTGCTCCCATTGGTGCGCGGACTGGCGCTCCCATTGCTCTGTTTAGGCTGACCTGCGGAAACTCGGGTTTTCATGCCGGTGTCTCCTCCGGCCCGGCCCTGAGGGGCACGACCTTGCCCTCGCCTCCGGTCACTTTTCGTGATTGCTTCTTGGTCCGGCTGGGGGGCGTGCGCGCGGGGATCGGCGTCCCGCTGTCCGGCGGCTCGCCCTGCGGCTGCTTGCTGCGCTGGGGATCGAATACCCACACCGACGGGCCCTGGAAGCCTTCCGTTCGCTTAGCCAAGGCGAGTTTCTTCGATGCCCGTTTGAGGGAATCCTTTGAATGCCTGGCGCTCTTGCCTTCCCTGAAGATGGTCAGCGCCTTTGCCTCGCCGCCCTGCTCTTTGAGGTACTCGTAGAGCCACCAGCACGCGGCGTTCCACGCGTCCTGGTCGGACTCGTCTCCCCGGCCAGTGAGGATGTCGGTGACCGACCGCTCCGTCTCGCCCATCTCGACCAGCCGCCCGACGTGCGCACCGCGGCCATCCTCGGTCTCCACCGTGACGGCCTGGAAGGTGAACTTCAGCGACGGCACATCCAGCGGCCCGAGGTTCGACTTAACCTGGGACAGGACGACCACGTTGTCCTCCTCGGCCTCGTCGTCGCGGGCCGCGCCGATCACCGCCCGGGGTACCGCGGTGAACGCTTTGCTGGCCATGACGAGGTTGAGGGCGTCGGTGGTCATGGCCTTGGAGAAGTGGGCCAGTCCCACCGCGGCGCACCCGGTCTCCATCGCCAGGGCCGCCAGCGGCTCGAGCGCCGTCCGCGCCTCGCGGTCCTTGTGG
>JBEKCN010000400.1:0-4771 GCA_050014855.1 Streptosporangiaceae bacterium
CTGCCGTGAACGTCGAACTGCGGCACAGCGAGCTGGGGGAGCATTCCGCGCGGGTGATGCGTTCGGCCTCCGCCCGCAGGTTCCACACGGTCCACGTCGATCGCTGGGTGGCGACGCTAGCCACAGCCCGTGCGGCGATCTGGGCGACAGTGAGGCGGTCCGGTCGGGCCGTATTGGCGCCCGGGCTTGCTGCGGCCGGGACGGCGGCCATCAGCTGCCGGACGGCGTCGCGGCCGAAGGCGGCGATCAGCGAAGCGCGCCAGGCGGAGCGCATATCGGTCAGCGAGCGGGCGGGTTTCTTGGCCGTGCGGGTGTCGAGGTTGGCCTGGCGGGCGAGCTGGTGGCAGGCGGAACGCGAGGGGTCATGGCCATGCTTCCGCCGGTAGGCCCGCATCAGCTGGGCGTAGCGGGTTTCGATGCTGGCTCGCCGGCTGGAGAAGTGCTTGATCATGCCGAACGAAACGTGGCTGATCTCGCGCACTGGCTCACGGTCGTCTCTGGTATCGGGTCGCGGAGCGAACGTGACTCCCAGCCGGGCGGTGAGCGCGGTCTCGAACGCGGTGTTGTAGCACTCGGACGCGGCGACCGTGATGCGGTACAGGGCGCGGGCATCCAGCGCCCGCCACTGGCCGTCGACGCCCTGGACCTTGCTGGTGATGGCCACGTGGGTGTGCAGGTTCGGGTCGCCGTCGCGCGAGTCGTAGTGGTCGAACGCCGCTGCGATCAGGCCCCTGGTGCCGGACGTGCCGTTGCTGCCGCGGGCAGTCCTGGAAGAGCACATCCTGGCGCGGATGCTGTGCCGCCCCGGAGATCTGCCCGCCTCGCTGGCCGCACTGCCGCTGACCACCTTCACCGCGGACGCACGCTTCGACATCTACGCCGCCATCATCACCGTAGCCCGGGACGGAAAGGCATGGAATCTCGAGCACATCGCCGCGGAGCTTGCCCGCCGGATGGACTGGGTCCCCGACTGGGCCCTGCCCCGCCACGGTGGCCGGGGCACCCCCTGGCCACAGGGCTACCTGCGCCGCCTGGCCAGCACCGAACCGCTGACTTGCGCGGTACCGCGCCTGCTCACCGACGACGCCCAGGCCCGGCTCGAGTCCGCCCCGCCGGAAGCTGAAGGGCAGCGACGGGCCGGGGCGGCAAGACGCACTTCGGAGACACCGGGAAGCGGCCGGTGCCCCAAGCACATCACTGAGGCTGGGACGGATGCGATCCCGCAGGCCTGGCGCCCGTCGATCGGGCCCGGGCCAGAGGGCCCGGCGCCTCGGATGTGAGCAAGCGATCGGTTCAGTCATCGATCGCAGAGCAGAGGGGAATCAGCATGAGCTGGCGCGACGCATTTCTGCACCCACGGGGCGATCAGGGGAAGAGCAGGCCGGCAAATACGTCGGCCCCTGCCGCCGGACCGGGGACGGTCGCCGCACGCAGAGATGGCGGTGATGGCCGCGCGCGCCGCGGAGCGGGCGAGAGAAGAGGAACGCGACGATCAGCGCGTCAGCATGATGGTCCCCGGGCATCGCCTGGAGTATCGCCGGATGCGCTGGGAAGCGGTCAACGCCGTAAAGCTCAGCGGCATGTCGCCGCAGAGGATCGAGCAGGAATACGATGCATTCCGCCTCGCCCAATGGGAGCAGCAGAACGCGGAACGGATCGCCCCGATGAGCCCGGGCGAACGGCAGGAGATGTTCCGTTCCGAGGAGCTGCTGACGCGCTACCGCGCTGGCCTGCCGGCTCGCGACGCCGAGGAACGCGAGGCGTACCAGGAATGGCGGCAACTCGACGCAGACGTGGTGGACGTATACCGGGAAGATGCAACGATCCACGGACCACCATCCGGGGGCGCAGTGGGCGAGCTCAGCCCAGAGTCCCTGGCTGCTGAAGAGTCACCAGGTACGGTAAGTGCGCTGCCCGGTCCGGCGGGTGCGGGAAGTGGCCTGGAAGATGGGCCCATGAGCCGGCCTGCCCGGGATAGTGCCGCTCAACGCGACAGTGTAGGCGTGGACGCCGAACCGCCGCTGATGATCCGGCCTGGTGATCCCGAAGCGCCCGGTCAAGCGCGGCCAGCACGTGGTGGAGTCCCGCGTAGTCCGGCTCCAGGGTGAAATACACGCGCCGTCCAGTTACAGGCACGATCCCCGGTCTTCGCTGTCTCCGATGATTTCGAAGAGCATGCGCCGGAAGACTTTTACCTGGTCTTGGCTGAAGTCGTTCAAGACCGCTGCCTCGACGCTGGCGCAGGCGCTGGCCACTTCCGCGCGCAAGGCGTTTCCGGCCTCGGTGATTTCCGGGATTCGTGCGCGACGGTCGCGTGGGTCGCTGCGGCGCACGACCAGACCCATGCGCTCGAGCCGGTCCAGCTGGCTCATGAGCGTGGTCTTGTCCAGCCCGAGGGCCTTTCCCAGTTCGCCCTGGGTGAGGTTCGGGGTCATGGCGAGGGCGCTCAGCACGATGTAATCGCGCAGCTGAAGTCCGTGCTTGTCCGCTTGTTCGCCGGTCGCGCCGCGCATCCGCTGCGCCGCTCGATGCAGAAGCCAGGTGATTTCTGAGTCGACTGAGGGGCCCGCGCTCGTTGCGCTGGGCTCGGCCCGATCCGGGGGCGGTTGAGCCGGTGATGTGGGACTCTGCATTCGGGAACCGTACGCTCCTTGCTCTTTGCTGGTGGACGGCTCGGCAGGCTCGGTGCCTGGGGCTCGCTCACGCTGATGAACACCACTCAACGCTTCTGACCGAGAGTTGGGATGGAGGAACAGCCAGCGCGGCGAGCCGTGACAGCACCGGTGAAGGCCGCCGGAAGGCGACTGAGGTCTTCAGTGTGGCTGCTCGGCGGCCTCGGGGGCCGCGGCAGGTGTCAGCCGGGCGGGCAGGTGGGGAATCGCGTCGTAGGCGTCGCGGTCGTGGGCCGGGACGATCTGCATCAGGCCGGCCAGGGCGATCACGCGGAGCAGGCCGCGACGCACTTGCCCGGGATCGCTGTCGGCGAGCTTGCGCAGCAGCCATGGCCGTTCAGCACGCCGGCGGATGCCGTCTAGCTGCCAGGTCAGGTCGCCGATGAAGGCGTACCGCTGGCCGGACGGCACGGTCACGAAGATGACCACAGACCCGGTCGTGTGACCTCCGGCGAGCGCGATGACCACGGAGCCGTCGCCGTACACGTCGAAGCTGGCCGGAAAACCGAGATACGGCGGGCCGTTGAACTCGTATTCGTGGATCTCGTGGCCCGCGGACACCGTGCGGAAGACCTTCCCGTCCGGATTCTCGGCCGCATAGTGCAGTTCACCGGAGTTCGTCCAGATCGGCACCTGCAGCTCGGCGAGGCCGCTCACGTGATCCCAGTGCGAGTGAGTCATCAGCACGCCGAGTAGCCGGCTGCGGTCGTAGCCGCTGGCGTCGAGTTGCTCGCTCACCGTCTTGGTTGCCTGGTACGGAGCGCGCTGGATCCGCGGTTGGGCCGCGACGTGGGCCGCGACGTCGGAGCCGAAGCCTGCGTCGATCAGGAAATCGCCCTTCGGGTGCTGGACCAGGATCGCCGTCGCGGCGAAATGACGCTTGTCGCGGAATGACCCGCCCTGGACGGCGAAGGCCGCCCTGGTTTCGTACGTGCCGGTGGGCAGCTGGTAGATGGCCAGGTCCGATGGCGGAGCGGCCTCAGGAAGAGGCTCCGCCCAAGCGGAAGGCACAGGAAGAGGTGACATGCATCGATCGTATGACGTGAGAATATCTGAAACAAGAAGATCTGAGGGTGAGACTAGTTGGCTGCTCGGCCCGCGTCGTCGGTGCTGAGCCAGGCTTCGGCGAGCAGGTCTTCGGCGATGACGGTGACCCGGACGCCTTTGCGGACCGATTCGGCGGTGCGGCTGGCGAGCAGTCCGTAGGCGCTGACCTTGACCCAGCGGGTGATGCTCTCCCCGCCGGTGCGGGAGGGAAAGTCGATGGCGAGGCGGAGTTCGACTCCGGCGGTGCCGTCGTGGGTGGTGAAGCTGCGCGGGTCGTCGCCGAGCCGGCCGGTGACGGTGACGGTGACGGTGATGGGGTTCACGGTTCCTCCTGGTCGGTGCCGGGAGGACGGCCGCCCTGGTGGCGGCCTGGGGACTGCGGTGCCCGTCCCGGCGGTCAGGTGGCAGCGACGCGGGGACGGGGCACGCACACCGGGCGGGACGAGCGCAGCGAGAGCCTGGTTGCGGGAACCGAACCCGCGGCGCAAGCTGACCGAGCCGGGATAAGGGAATAGCCGCAGTCCAGGCGCCCCCCAGTGGACGGCCCAGGCGCGCGGAACCAGGAGGGCCCGTCCCGGAACCATCACCGCTTTCCCCGCGTGCTGCACGGGCGGGGGCCAACGACCGGCACGACCCGAGCGACAGGTCAGCCGGAATGCCGGCCTGTGGCCGCGGAAACGTCCGTGATCACGTCATCGGCGCAGGTGATGCAGGTGGCTTGGCCGTCGCGGATTACCTTGGAGCAATGCCCTTCCTTCCAGCGGCCATAAGCTAGCCCCATGGGCAACCAGGTGAAGGCGGCGAAGACGCCAGCCTGGCGCCTACAGGTAGCACCCGCGCGTCACCGGGCCGTTGCTGCCTGCGCCACGTGCCCTGACCCGGGCGGCCGGTCCGGAGGAGTCACGTCGCCGATGCGGGCGGTTCGGTCAGTGAGGCGATGCACGCGGTGAGCAGGCGCCGCATCTGATCTTGTTCGCTGGCATCCAGATTGGCCAGCATGTCTTGCTCGACGCGGCGAACCGCGGCGCTGGCCATCTTGAGCTGGCGGCGCC
>JBEKCN010000401.1:0-4762 GCA_050014855.1 Streptosporangiaceae bacterium
GATCTCGCGGGCTGTCTCGCGTTCGGAGTGCAGGTCGCGCTGACCGGCGCAGGCCTCCGCCAGCTGGGCCGCGTCGCTGGCGGCGGCGCGCTGGCGTTCCGCGTCGGCCTGGACGGCCGGGAGCCGGGTGGCGGCCCGCTGGGCGGCGTCCCGCCGGCCGGTCAGGTCCTCCAGCCGCGCCTGCTGATCCGCGAGGGCCTGCCGGGCCGCGTCAGTATCCCGGTCCCGCGCCGCCGCCCGCTCGGCGGCGGCGGCCGCGTTCGCGTCCTCCGCATCGGCCTGCCCGGCCACCTCGCGGAGCGCCATCAGCTGCCCAATGTGCTCGCGCCGCTGCTGCTCCGCCGCCCGGAAGTCCGCGGCGCCGGCCGTATCCGGCAGGCCGGCCGGGGCGGCGGACGCACGGGCACCGGCTTCGGCGTCGCGCGAGTTAGCCAGGTGCGCTTCGGTCTGTTCAGCATCGTCAAAGACCTTCGCGATCTCGGCGGCGCGCCGGGCCCCGTCGGTTTCCAGGCGCAGCGCGTCCCGCTCCGGCGCACCAGCCTGCAGCTCATCACCGCGCGCCAGCAGCGCGGCGCGGCGGCCCTGTCGGCCGGCCAGGACCCGGGTGTCGGCCTCGGCGGCGCGGGCCGCGTCCAGCGCCTGCCGGGCGGCCGCGGCGGCCTGGGCAGCGGCGGCGCGGCCGGATTGCGCCTCGGCCGCGAGGGCATCAGCCCAGCCGGCGGGCGGTCCCGGGCCGTCGCCGGGGGCAGGCAGAGCCACACCGGAGAGGCCGGAGAGGCCGGAGAGGCCAGGGCTGGCCAGGGACACATCCGGGAGGGCGCCGGCCACCTGCGCGATCCGCGCGGCGAGCGTGGCCAGTGCCTGATCCGCCTTCTCGACCTGGTCCCGGGTCGTCTTGCGCCGCTCGGCCAGCCAGGCCTCGACGGTGCGGAACCGGTCGGTGCGGAACAGCTTCTGCAGCAGCGCCCGGCGCTCATCGGCGTCGGCGTGCAGGAACTTGGCGAACTCGCCCTGCGGCAGCAGGACAACCTGGAAGAACTGCTCGGCGGACATGCCCATGGCGTCGGCGATCTCTTCGTCCGCCTCCCTGGCCCGGGTGGAGACGGTGTGCCAGCGGCCGCCGCGCTCCTCCTCCAGCAGGATCTTGGCGGGCTCACTGGTCAGGCCGGCGCCGTGCACCTTGGGCCGGTCCTGCTGCGGGCGGCGGGTGATGCGAAGATGCCGGTCGCCGATCGTGGTCTCGAACGTCACCTCGGTGCGGACCGCGGCGCCCGCGTGGTCCGAGCGCAGCCGCTTGGTCTTGTTCCGCTCGCCGGGCACCCGGCCGTACAGCGCGAACCCGATCGCGTCGAGCAGGGTGGTCTTGCCCGCTCCGGTCTCCCCGTGCAGCAGGAAGAGCCCGGAGCCGGCGAGATCGTCGAAGGAGACTTCCGCGGTGCCGCCGAACGCGCCGAACGCCGTGACCCGGAGCAGGTGCGGCCGCATCAGCCTCCCTCCCCCGGCTGCGCGCCGACCGTCTCGGGCAGCGCCGTCCCGGGCAGCGCCGTCCCGGGCAGCGCCGTCCCGGGCAGCGCCGTCCCGGGCAGCGCCGTCCCGGGCAGCGCCAACTCGGGCAGGGCGCGGTCCGGGTGGGCCTCCGCACCGTCGGCCCGGCGGGCGTACTCGAACGCCCCGGCCAGCAGTTCGCGCTCGCCCGGCGTGACCGGGCTGGCCCGCACGTGCTCGACGAACTCGGCCGCGACGGTGAGGTCGTCCCGGCCGGCGATCTTCGCGCGGTAGCCGCGGGAACCACCCGCGCCGCCTTCCGGCTCGAAGGCCAGCACCAGCACGTGCGGGAAGCGCTGCCGCAGCCGTTCCATGGCGCCCTCGGGGCGGCTCGTGTCGGTCAGCACGATCGACAGGAAGTCCGCCTCGTAGCGATCGTACGCGGCGGACGTGAGCAGGTCGGCGAGCTTGCCGCGCAGGACGTTCAGCGCGCGGAACGCCGGCGCGGGCACCCGCTCGACCCGGGCGCCGCCGTCCGCGCCCAGCTCGACCAGCCACGATCCCTTGGTGTGGCCGGCCTCGGAGAACGAGTAGGGCAGCGGCGAGCCGCTGTACCGCATCCGCTCGTCGAGGGTCTGCTGGCCGTGCAGGTGGCCGAGGGCCACGTAGCTGAACCCGTCGAAGACGGCGGCGGGCACGCGGCCGACCCCGCCGACCGAGATGTCCCGCTCCGAATCGCTCGCCTCGCCGCCGGCGACCCAGGCGTGCACCATGGCCACCGAGCGGACGCCGCCCCGGGCGGCCACGTCGGCGCGGATGCACTCCGCCGCGCGGGTGAGCACGCCCGCGTGGCCGCGGGGCGGAGCGCCCCCGGCGCCGTCGTGGCCCGGGCTGGGCCCGGGCGGATGCGGCAGGTCGGCCCGGACCGCGTCCGGCTCCAGGTAGGGCACCCCGTAGACCGCGACCGGCCCGTGCCGGTCCGCCAGCAGCACCGGCTGGGCCAGCGACCCGGCCCGGGTCCGCAGGTACACCCCGGCCGCGTCGACCAGTGAGCTGCCGAAGCCGAGCCGGGGCGCCGAGTCGTGGTTGCCGCTGGTCACGATGACCCGCGCGCCCGCGTCACGCAGCCGGACCAGCCCGTCCTCGCACAGCGCCACCGCATCCAGGGGCGGGATCGCGCGATCGTAGACGTCACCGGCGACGAGCACGGCGTCGATTCCCTCGGACCGGACGACCTCGACGAGGTGATCGATATAGGCGGCCTGGGCCGGGCGGAGGTCGGCCCGGTGCAGCGAGCGGCCGAGGTGCCAATCGGACGTGTGCAGCATCCGCATGCTTGCGGACCCTAGCCAACGGGTGCGACATACGCCGCGCAACGCGCGGGGCGGGACGGCGAAATAACCGGGGGAATTTCGCGGGCCGCATCGTTATTGTGGCTAACGAAACCATGAGACTACGCATACATCTTCCGCGCCCTGGCCGGGCCGGGCGAACGGGGAACTCAACAGTACAGGGGCCCACCCGGGGGCCCAGCACACGGGGACAGCAAGACCGGTGGCTGCGCCGCCTGACCGCCTACTGCTGGCGGTACCGGCGCAACTTCATCTTCGCGGCGGCCGGTGCGGTGCTCGCCACCGCCTTCACCGCAGCCATCCCGCTGATCCAGCGGGACATCGTCGACAACGTGATCGTGACGCACAAGCAGTCGATCTGGCCGCTGGCGATCGCGCTGCTGGCGGTCGCGGTGGCCAACTTCGGCGCCACGTTCCTGCGCCGCTACTCCGGCGGCCGGCTCTCCCTCGACGTGCAGCACGACCTGCGGACCGAGATGCTCGGGGCGCTGTCCCGGCTGGACGGCGAGCGGCAGGACGAGATCCACACCGGCCAGCTGGTCAGCCGGTCGATCTCCGACATCAACATGATCCAGTCGCTGCTGTCGTTCCTGCCGATCACGCTGGGCAGCGCGCTGCTGTTCGTCGTTTCCATCGTCATCATGCTGTTCCTGTCACCGCTGCTGACCCTGGTGGCGCTCGCGGTCGCCCCGGCGCTGTGGTTCATCGCGCTGCGGTCCCGCCGGAAGCTGTTCCCGGCCAGCTGGTACGCCCAGCAGCAGGCCGGCGAGGTCGCCGCCATCGTCGACGAGACCGTCGGCGGAGTCCGCGTGGTCAAAGGCTTCGGGCAGGAGGAGCAGGAGCTGGAGCGGATGGAGGAGACCAGCTCGCTGCTGTATTCCGCCCGGGTGCGGCTGGCCCGCATGATGGCCCGGTTCAACCCGGCGCTGGAGGCCGTCCCCGTCCTGGGCCAGGTCGGGGTGCTGGCCCTCGGCGGCTGGCTGGCGATTCACGGCTCCATCACCCTCGGCACGTTCCTGGCCTTCTCCACCTACCTGGCGCAGATGTCCGGCCCGGTGCGGATGCTCACCGCCCTGGTCACCATCGGCCAGGAGGCGCGGGCCAGCGTCATCCGGGTGCTGGAGGTCATCGACTCCCGCCCGGTCATCAGCGACAAGCTCAGTGCGGAGCCGCTGCCGGCCGACGCGGCCGGGATCGAGTTCGACGACGTCCACTTCGGTTACGTGCCGTCGGAGCCGGTGCTGTGCGGGCTCTCACTGCGCGTCAACCCGGGCGAGACGGTCGCCGTGGTCGGCACCTCCGGCTCGGGCAAGTCGACCCTGTCGCTGCTGCTGCCGCGGTTCTACGACGTGAGCGGGGGCGCCGTCCGGGTGGGCGGCCACGACGTGCGGGACGTGACCGAGGAATCGCTGCGCGCCGCCATCGGACTGGTGATGGAGGAGAGCTTCCTGTTCTCCGACACCGTGCGGTCCAACATCGCGTACGGGCGGCCGGACGCGACCGATGAGCAGATCTACGCCGCCGCGCGGGCCGCTGAGGCGGACGAGTTCATCACCGAGCTGCCTCACGGCTACGACACCGTGATCGGCGAGCAGGGCCTCACTCTGTCCGGCGGCCAGCGGCAGCGCGTGGCCCTGGCCCGGGCGCTGATCACGGACCCGCGGCTGCTGCTGCTCGACGACGCGACATCAGCGGTCGACCCCCGGCTGGAGGCGGAGATCCACGCCACCCTGCACCGGGTCATGCGGGGCCGGACCACGCTGCTCATCGCGCACCGCCGGTCCACGCTGAACCTGGCCGACCGGATCGCGGTGCTCGATAACGGCCAGGCGGCCGACATCGGCACCCACGAGGAGCTCACCGAGCGCTGCCCGCTGTACCGGCTGCTGCTGTCCGGACCGGGCGACGACGTCGAAGGCATCGAC
>JBEKCN010000402.1:0-4759 GCA_050014855.1 Streptosporangiaceae bacterium
GGTCAGGAGGCGCTGCGCGAGTTCAGCATCCCAGGAGTCGTCCTCCAGGATGAGGATGCGTGCCGTCCGTCCCGCTGGGGCCGCCTTTTCCCCGGGCCCGGCGACCGCCTGCCCGGGACTGCCGGGCATCTCCGGCTCGCTGCCTTCGCGCGGACCGTTCATAAAACTCACCGCTGCTCACCCCTTAATCTGGTACGGGCTCGTTCAGGAGCAGCCAGAACAGGCCGACTGTTTTAATCGCCGCCGCGAATTCGGCGAAGTTCACCGGTTTTCGCACGTAGGCGTTGGCGCCGTTCCGGTAGCCGGAGAGAATGTCTTCTTCCAGCTTGGAGCTGGTGAGAACGACAACCGGGATGAGGCTGGTCCGCTCGTCGGCCCTTATCCTGCGCAGCACTTCGAGCCCGTCGACCTTGGGGAGCTTCAGGTCGAGCAGAACGAGGCCGGGCTTCCTGGCCTGGGTGTCATCGCCGTCGAAGAGAAATGTGAGGGCCTCGGCGCCGTCGCTGGCCACATTGATCGGGTTGAGGATGTTGTTTTTCTTCAGGGCCCGGAGCGTCAGGGCCACGTCGTCGGGGTTGTCCTCGACAAGGAGGATGGGCCTCGATGTCATGCGCTTTCCTCCTCGGCCAGGGTGAAGTAGAAGGCCGCCCCGGCGCCGACGGCGCCCTCGGCCCACACCCGCCCCCCGTGGCGTTCCACGATTACCCGCACGATGGCCAGGCCGATGCCGGTGCCGGGGAACTCGCTGGCCGGGTGCAGCCGCTGGAACGGGCTGAACAGCTTGTGCGTGTACGCCGGATCAAAACCGGCGCCGTTGTCGCGCACGCAGTAGCAGATGGGGGCGTCCCCGGCCGGCGTCGTGCCGAACTCGATCAGCGCATCGTCGCGGCCCGACGTGAACTTCCACGCGTTGCCCAGCAGGTTGTGCAGCACGATGCGCATGAGGGCACGGTCGGCCTGTACCTGAACCGGACGCTGGATGGCGAAGCGGGTGTGCCGTCCCGGATCGGTATCCTTGAGTTCGGCGGCGATCTGCGCGGCCTCGGCGCCGAGATCGACCGGGTCGAGGTGCATCTCCGTCCGGGAGAGCCGGGAGAGGCGCAGCAGGTTGTCGATGAGGGCCGCCATATGCTCGCTGGCGGCGACGATTCGCCCGGCGTAACCCCGGCCATCCTCGCCGAGAACGTCGCCGTACTCTTCCAGCAGGGCGGTGCTGAACCCGCTCATCGCCCGGAGGGGGGCACGCAAGTCGTGGGAGACCGAGTACGTGAAACTCTCCAGGCTCCCGTTGGCCCTCCTGAGGTCGTCTGCCCGGTGCAGAACCTCGGCCGCGGTCCGGGCACGCGCCTGCTCGGTCACGTCCCGGGTGATCGATGACGCGCCGATCAGCCGGCCGGCCTCATCGCGGATGGGCGAGACCGTTACCGACGCGGGGAAGTCGGTGCCGTCCTTGCGCCGCCGGTAAGTCTCGTAATGCGGCACGTGCTCGCCCCGGCCGATCCTGGCCAGGGTCTCCCGGCCCTCGCCTTCTCCGCATGGAGCGCACAGCACGGTCTCGGGCCGGCCGATGATCTCCGCCGCGGCGTACCCGTACATCCCCTCCGCCGCCGGATTCCAGCTCGTGATTATACCGTCGAGAGTCTCGCCCACAATGGCGTCATCGGACGACTTAACGATCGCCGAGAACAGCCGGGCCGACGCCCCATCGCGGTTCACCGCAATGTCCTCACGCGAGGGTTGGGCCATGACGATCCCCCCATATCGGCCCGGACGCGCAAATCCAGGGACTGTGCCAGCCGCTGTGTTCAGCGCGGTAAGATAGTTAATTTCCCCAGGGTCTTCGTTGTCAGCATACACGCCGTCGTGCGTTCGCTGGATTGGCCGCTACGGTGGTAGCGGAGCGGCATCGGATATGCGGGCCGGTTATTCTATTTCCGCCATTTCCCGCTAATGGCGGGCATTTCCCGCTAATGCCGGCCAGGATTTCTCATTGTCCATTTGATTCCGGCCTGCCGCTGCGGCTGGTTCGACAGCTGGCCGGTTGATGCCCGTGGGGCCGGCCACGCCATCTCAGCCGAGGGGAGTGGCGCCTACCACCACGAGAATCAGGGCGATGATGAGCAGGATGACGGTGATCGTGACAATATGCTCGACCCGGCGCACGGCGACCTTTACCCTGCTCTCCGCCGCCACGGCCGTTCCCGCCGCCTGCCAGGCCGACGTGGCCGCGCTTACCGCCGCCTCGGCGGCCGCCCCGGCGCCGGCCTGGAGGTCAGCTTGGGCGTGCAGGGCGGCCCGGATGTCCGCCTCGATACCCGCGGCGGCCGTCTCGATCCGGTCCAGCGTGGCCAGGCTGACTGACGCCGCCCGCCAGGCCATCGATTCGGCCTCGGCGCGGCTGGCGCTGACGGCCGGCTGCCCGAACTGCGGCTCGTCCGCGGCGGAGATCCCGCCTGCCTGGCCCGGGCCGGCCCCCACCGTGGCCGCGGTGGGGGTCGGCGCGGCATTTTCCGCTCGCGCGGCGGCCCGATCGGCGGTGGCGGTCGATGCGTCGTGCAGGAAGCTGATCACGGCATCCTTGGCCAGCGCGCCCAGGTCGGGCGGGTCGGGCCGGACGTCCTTGGACCGGAGGCGGCTGCCGCTCCGGGGGCGGCGATGTCCATCGTCCGGACCGCTGGCGACGCGCCGGGTGCTCTGGTCCGGCTGGATGACCTCGGGCTGCGGCGGGCGTGAGCCCTGGTCGCCGCGCGTGCCAGGCGTCTCGTTGTTCGCTGCCCTGGTCATGATTGACTCCTCTTATTGTCTATCTGTTACTTAATAGTAACTCTCCGTTATTTAGGGCATCCGGAAGAGAGGAAAATGTCCTGTCTTTGTCAGTCCTTTTACCCGGGCCGGCCGGCGGGTTCAGGCCTGGTTTGCGAGCTTCTGACGCTTTTGCCCCTTACCTGGAGGTCCGGGTGCCCGGGATATAACAGCAGATCAGGTACCGTTTCCGCCGATGGCAGGCGTCCCGCGTCTCACCGTCGCGTAAGGGAGACGTAGGCTCAATTGATGCTGGCAGACTCGTTCGGCCGGGTCGCGACCGATATGCGCGTGTCGCTGACCGACCGGTGCAACCTGAGATGCGCCTACTGCATGCCCGCCGAGGGTCTTGACTGGCTGCCCAGCCCAGAGCTGCTCACCGACGCCGAGGTCGTCCGGCTGGTACGGATCGGCATCGAACTGCTCGGCATCCGCGAGATCCGCTTCACCGGCGGGGAACCGCTGCTGCGCCGCGGCCTGGCCGGGATCGTCGAGCGCACCGCCGCGCTGCGGCCCCGGCCGGAACTGTCCATTACGACCAACGGCATCGGCCTGGCCCGCACCGCCCGGGCGCTGCGGGACGCCGGCCTGGACCGGGTCAACGTCTCGCTCGACACGCTGCGCCCCGAGGCCTTCCAGGAACTGGCCCGCCGAGACCGGCTGGCCGAGGTACTGGACGGCATGGCCGCGGCGGCCGCCGCCGGGCTGGTCCCGGTCAAGGTCAACAGCGTGCTCATGCGGGGCCTCAACGACGGCGAGGCCCGGGACCTGCTGCGGTTCTGCGTCGCCCACGGGTACGAGCTGCGGTTCATCGAGCAGATGCCGCTGGACGCCCAGCACGGCTGGCGCCGGGCCAACATGGTTACCGCCGAGGAGATCCTCGCCGCGCTCAGCGAGGAGTTCGTGCTCAAGCCGGACGACTCGGCCGAGCGCGGCTCCGCCCCGGCGGAGAGGTTTCTGGTCGATGGCGGGCCGGCCCGGGTCGGCGTGATCGGCTCGGTGACCAGGCCGTTCTGCGGGGCCTGCGACCGGGTCCGGCTCACCGCCGACGGGCAGGTGCGCAACTGCCTGTTCGCCCGCGAGGAAAGTGACCTGCGCGGGCCGTTGCGGGCCGGTGCGAGTGACGCGGAACTGGCGGCTCTCTGGCGCCGCGCCGTGGCGGCCAAGCTGCCCGGCCACGGCATCAACGACCCCACGTTCCTGCAGCCCGACCGGCCCATGTCGGCCATCGGCGGGTGAGCGGCGGCCCGGGCGGATCGCCCGGTAGCGCGCGGCAGCGGGGGAGCAGGGATACCACCGGCGCGTTCAGCATGATCATCCTCGCGGGCGGCCGGGCCACCCGGCTCGGCGGGGTGGACAAACCAGGGCTGACGGTCGGCGACCGCAGCCTGCTGGACACGGTGCTCGCCGCCGGGACCGAGGCCGGGGCGCGGCAGGCGGTGATTGTCGGGCCCAGCCGGCCTGGCGCTGGCCGGCTACCGGGCGGCCCGCCGGTCCGGTTCGTGCGGGAGGAGCCTCCCGGGGCCGGGCCGGTGGCCGCGCTCCGCCGCGGGCTCGCCGAGCTGGGCCACCCCGCGGATCCGGGCGATCCGGCGGCTGCGCCGTGGCTGGCGGTCCTCGCCGCCGACCTGCCGTTCCTGCGGGCGGCCCACCTGCGGGCGCTGCTGGCCGCTGCGGCCGGCCACGACGGGCCCGGTCACAGCGGTCCCGGTCACGAAGGCGCCGTGCTCACCGACGACGAGGGCCGGGCGCAGTGGCTGGCCGGCTGCTGGCGGACCGAGGCCCTGCGGCGCGCGGCCAGCGGTTATTCCGGCGCGTCATTGCACGGGCTGCTGGCCCCGCTGCGGCCGGCCAGCGTGCGCATCACGCCCGGCCCAGGGGAGGCGCCGCCCTGGCTGGACTGCGACACCGAAGCCGACCTGCGCCGCGCCCGGGACTGGCATGCGCGCGCCGGTCA
>JBEKCN010000403.1:0-4756 GCA_050014855.1 Streptosporangiaceae bacterium
ATCCCCGCGAGGCGATGGACTCGCGCTGGGCATGGCAACTGACCCTGCATGCGGCCCGACCGGCCGCCGGGCAGGCACGGCAAGCCACCCGCGAGGTACTGGCCTCGTGGCGGGTGGCTCATCTGGAGGAGACGGCGGTCCTGCTGGTCTCCGAATTGGTCACCAACTCGGTACAGCACGCCGCGGGCTGCGGGTCGGAGCTGGCTCTGCGACTGCAGATCACGAATACCGCGCTACGGATCGAGGTCCATGACGGCGACCCGCGCTGGCCGCGACCGGGGGCTCCCGCCGAGCTGGACGAATCAGGGTTCGGACTCGTGCTCGTGGATGCCCTGGCCAGCAAGTGGGGGGTCTGCGATACCGCAACCGGCAAAGCCGTATGGGTGGAACTGGACGCTTAACATCCGCGCCTTCGTCGCGGTGGCGGAGACCGGCGCCCGGGCGAGGGCAAGGGCGAGGCGGCGGCCAGCCGCCTGGTCACGGCGCGGCGGGACGCGCCTTGGCTGGCGGGCCCGATGGGGCTGGCGGGTCCGATGGGGCTGGCGGGTCCGATGGGGCTTGGAAGACCCGGCTGGCCAGGAAGTCCTCGGGCTCCAGGCGCATGAGGTCGTCCCGGGTCACGGCGGTCGGTGCGCCGGAGAGCACCCGGCCGGCGTGCCGCAGCCGGGCCCGCTCCAGTGCGTTGCGGACGCTGCGGGCATTCGAGAACCGGGGCTGGGCCCGGCGCCGGGCGAGGTAGTCGCGGAAGGTCGCCTCCGCGGCCGGGGACAGCCGGTAGCCCGCCTCGGCCACCATGAGGGCCCCGATCGACGCCAGCTCGTCCAGGGAGTAGTCGGGAAAGTCGATGTGGTGCGCGATCCGGGAGCTCATGCCGGGATTGGACTGGAAGAACGTGTCCATCCGGTCCTTGTAGCCGGCCAGGATGACGACCAGGTCCTCGCGCTGGTTCTCCATGACCTGGAGCAGGATCTCGATGGCCTCCTGACCGTAGTCGCGCTCGTTCTCCGCCCGGTACAGGTAATAGGCCTCGTCGATGAAGAGCACCCCGCCCATGGCGCGCTTGAGGACCTCCCGGGTCTTCGGCGCGGTATGCCCGACGTACTGGCCGACCAGCTCCTCGCGGGTGACGGCCACCAGGTGCCCGCGCCGGGAGTAACCGAGCCGCTTGAGCAGTTCGGCCATCCGGAGCGCGACCGTGGTCTTGCCGGTGCCCGGGCCACCGGTGAAGCACATGTGCAGGTTCGGCCGCGCCGCCACGAGGCCGAACCGGACCCGCTGCGCGTCGACCAGGAGCAGCGCGGCGATCTCCCGGATCCGGGTCTTGACCGGGGCCAGCCCGACCAGCTCGCGGTCCAGGGCATCCAGGACGGCGTCCACGCCGGAGCGCTCCCGGGCCTCCAGGAGGTCGACCGTCCCACCCTCGGGCAGCTCCTCGGCGGGTACGTTAAATGGCATTATCCCTGGTGCGCGGCTGGCCACTGGGCCGCCGTCCGGTACCGGCGCGGGGGCTGCGGGGCGGCCCGGCATTCCGAACGACGGCCTGGTACTCCGATCCTGGTCGTTGGGCGTGGTCACGACGGGGAGTAACGGGTCCCGGCCGGCCGGTCGGTCGCGTAGGCGTGCGTGGTGTAGCGGACCCGGCGGTCGGAAACCTCCTGCCGGTCCAGCCGGAAGCCGGGCTCGGTGGCCGGGCGGCTGATGATGAACGACAGCGCGGTCGTCTGGCGGCCCTTGGACGCGTCGTAGGCGTTGACGCGGATGTAGCGGTTCGGGTACGCCTTCCGGCATTCGTAGATCTCCTGCATGACCCCGGCCGCGTCGCGGGCGTCGAACATGGGCAGGCCCCACATGTCCCAGTAGGTATTGCGCGGATGCGGGTCGTCGGTGTACTCGAGCGACAGCGGCCAGCCCTGGTCCAGGGCGTACTGCACCTGGGCCGTGATCTCCTCGTCGGTCAGGTCAGGCAGGTAGGAAAAGGTGCCCTGGGTGATGCGCATGGTCCCCCCTCACAGGCCCGTGGGCGTGGCCAGCACGTCCGGGGTATCGGTGGATTCGTAGTTGAACGTGATGTCACCCCAGGTGGACAGGGCCACGTCGAGCTCCCGGCAGTGCTTGGCCGCCGCCTGCAGAATGTCCCTGCCTTCGTGGAGGTAATCGCGGCCCTCGTTCCGCGCCTTGATCATCGCCTCCAGCGCAACCCGGTTCGCGGTGGCGCCCGCCGCGATGCCCATCGGGTGCCCGATTGTGCCGCCACCGAACTGGAGGATGACGTCCTCACCGAGGTGGTCCAGGAGCTGGTGCATCTGGCCGGCGTGGATGCCGCCGGAGGCCACTGGCATGCAGCCGGGCAGGGAGGCCCAGTCCTGATCGAAGTAGAGGCCCTTCACCGGGTCGGCCGGCACGTGGTTCAGGCGGAGCGTGTCGTAGTAGCCGGCCACCGCGTTCGGGTCGCCCTCCAGCTTGCCGACTACGGTGCCGGCGTGGATGTGGTCCACGCCCGCCAGCCGCATCCATTTGGCGATCACCCGGAAGTTCACGCCGTGGTTCTTCTGCCGGGTGTACGTGCCGTGGCCGGCGCGGTGCAGGTGCAGCAGGACACCGTTCTTTCGGGCCCAGTTGGCCATCGACTGGATCGCGGTGTAGCCGACGGTCAGGTCGACCATGACAACGATGCTGCCAAGTTCCCTGGCGAAGTCGGCGCGCTCGTACATGTCCTCCATCGTCGCCGCGGTGACGTTCAGGTAGTGACCCTTGATCTCACCGGTATCGGCCTGGGCCCGGTTGACCCCCTCCATCGAGAACAGGAAGCGGTCGCGCCAGCGCATGAACGGCTGGGAGTTGATGTTCTCGTCGTCCTTGGTGAAGTCGAGGCCACCGCGCAGCGCCTCATAGACGACGCGGCCGTAGTTGCGGGCCGACAGCCCGAGCTTCGGCTTGGTGGTGGCCCCGAGCAGCGGCCGGCCGTACTTGTTCAGGTACTCGCGCTCCATGACGATGCCGTGCGCCGGGCCCTGGAACGTCTTGACGTAGTGCGTCGGGATCCGCATGTCCTCCAGCCGCAGCGACTTGAGCGCCTTGAAGCCGAAGACGTTGCCGATGATCGAGGAGGTGAGGTTGGCGATGGAGCCTTCCTCGAACAGATCGAGGTCGTAGGCGATCTTGGCGATGTACTGATCGGGCTGACCGGGCACCGGCTCCACCGCGTAGCACTTGGCCTGGTAGCTCTCGTAGTCGGTCAGCCGGTCGGTCCACACCACCGTCCAGGTGGCCGTGGAGGACTCGCCCGCCACCGCGGCGCCCGCCTCCTCCGGCGGCACCCCCGGCTGCGGGACGAGCCGGAACGCGGCCAGCACGTCGGTGTCCTTCGGCTCATAGTCCGGCTGCCAGAAACCCATCTCCGCGTAGGGGATGACCCCGGCGTTCCAGCGGTCGCTCATGTTGCCTCCCAGCCTTCGGCGGGCCGGTCCCGCCACGCTGCGGCGGCCGTTCCCGCGTCAAGACCCATCGTGCGCGTGTTTAGTTGCACTGTCCATCAAGTATTACGGCCGACACTTGAGCGATTACTTAAGAGAGCCGCCGTCCGCGACCGGCCCCTTACAGCGCCCGGGAGTTATGGGGATGGTTTTCAGTGCATAGCGCTGAAGACCGTCGCTCCCCACAGAACGGAATCCGGGCCCGGCACGGGAAGCAGGCGCTGTCAGTGAAATTGACGTGCGGGTAGCCGGTCCTGCGCGACGGGTCGCGGTGGGAGAAGTCATTCCCCACGGGCTCTTGCCCTTTTGTGGGCCGTTGCGCCTTCTGCGCTGGCCCGAACGCAAAAAAGCTCCTTCTTGCGCCGCTCCCGCCATATTGAGGGGCAGCTGCCGAGGTCCGGAGCGATCCTCACATTACGCCCACGCAGTACCTGTGTCCATGCGCCCAGACCAGCCAGAAAAAGTGCCCGGCGGGCAAATCGCCTCACCACATTGTTCTGAGCCCGCCGCCGCAGGCTAGATCCCCCGCAGCCGGGATATACCGGGCGGCGGGTAGCTATCTGGCCCAGGCGGGTGAATCGGCCGGCAAGTTCCGGTGGTGTGACCAGCCCGGCGTGGTCTATCCCCGATCTGTGACCAGCCCGGCGTGGTCTATCCCGGATCTGTGACCAGCCCGGCGTGGTCTATCCCGGATCTGGGTGCGGGCGGCCCGCACTGGCCGCGGCGGCAGGCTGACGCCAAGATCCACCGGCCTGCGGCCGGGCGCGGTCCATCCAGCGCTGGGACACCACAGACCCTCAAGCTCGAAGGGCCTGCCCCTACGAAATTGCCCTATGCGCGAGAGTCTAAGGAAGGGTAGTATCAAAGTGTTGCTCCGGACCCCGGCAGCTGCCTCCGTGAATACAGCGGGAGCAGGGCAGGATCCGGAGTTTTTTTAGCGTTCGGGCCGGCACTGGAAGCGCAACGGCCCAAAAATGGGCAAGAGCCCGCGGGAGATGATTTCTCCCACCGCGCGGCCTATCGCGCCCGGGCCGGCTACTCGCTTGTCAATTCATTCCTGAGTTCAGGGTACAGACCTGCCGAGCCGCCGGATCGCACCGGTTTGCAACCGGCGGATGCCGCGGTCTTCGGTCCCAGCGGGCCGAGCACCAGCGACGCCGGGAACCACAGCAGGTGCGACCAGCCACGCAGGACCGGCTTGGCGTAGTAGACATCGCGCCGGGCGTCGTAAAGCGGACCCGTGGGCGGGGAGCCTATGGCCGTCAGTGTCGGCCTCCATCTCC
>JBEKCN010000404.1:0-4753 GCA_050014855.1 Streptosporangiaceae bacterium
GACGGCCGCCGGTTCCCCATGGAGCATGTGCACCTGGGCGTGTTCGCGGCCATCGTGCCCTACGACAGCGGGCCCGCCGGGGCCCCGGCCTACCGGATCGCCGTCGCCTACCCCGAGGCGGACGGCACCACCGGCCCCGAGACGATCACCGATGACCCGTACCGGTTCCTGCCCACGCTGGGCGAAGTCGACCTGTACCTGATCGGTGAGGGACGGCACGAGGAGCTGTGGCGCGCCCTGGGCGCGCATGTCCGCGATCTCGGCCAGGACGGCCTGGGCGAGATCGTCGGCACCTCGTTCACGGTCTGGGCCCCGAACGCCCAGGGTGTCCGGGTCATCGGCGACTTCAACCACTGGAACGGCCAGGGTCATCCGATGCGCTCGCTAGGTGGCGCGGGTATCTGGGAGCTTTTCCTGCCCGGCGCCGGGGAGGGCGCCCGCTACAAGTTCGACATCTGCGGGCGGGACGGCATCTGGCGGGCCAAAGCCGACCCGATGGCGGAGGGTACGGAGCGGCCGCCGGCCACCGCGTCCGTCGTGGTCGCGGCGCACCACGAGTGGCAGGACGCGGCGTGGATGGAGGAACGGCCCAAGCGCCAGATGGTGCGCGAGCCGCTGAGCATCTACGAGGTGCACATCGGCTCCTGGCGGCCGGGCCTTTCCTATCGCCAGCTGGCCGAGGAGCTTCCGGCCTACGTCACCGACCTGGGCTTCACGCACGTGGAGTTCCTGCCGGTGGCGGAGCACCCGTTCGGCGGCTCCTGGGGCTACCAGGTGACGTCCTATTACGCCCCGTCGTCCCGGTACGGCAGCCCCGATGACTTCCGCTACCTGGTGGACCGGCTGCACCAGGCCGGCGTCGGCGTGATCATCGACTGGGTGCCCGCCCACTTCCCGCGGGACGACTGGGCGCTGGCCCGGTTCGACGGCACCCCGCTGTACGAGCACCCCGACCCTCAGCGCGGCAGCCACCCGGACTGGGGCACGCTCATCTTCAACTACGGCCGCACCGAGGTGCGCAACTTCCTGGTGGCTAACGCGGTGTACTGGCTGTCGGAGTTCCACATTGACGGCCTGCGGGTGGACGCGGTCGCCTCGATGCTGTACCTGGACTACTCCCGTGACCCGGGCCAGTGGTCGCCGAACGAGTTCGGCGGGCGGGAGAACCTGGAGGCCGTGTCCTTCCTGCAGGAGGTCAACGCGACCTGCTACCGGCGCGAGCCCGGGATCATGATGGTTGCCGAGGAGTCGACGGCCTGGCCCGGGGTGACCCGGCCGGTCCACCTCGGCGGCCTCGGGTTCGGCTTCAAGTGGAACATGGGCTGGATGAACGACACCCTGACCTACCTGCGGCGCGACCCGGTCTACCGGCAGTACCACCAGAACGAGCTGACGTTTTCGCTGATCTACGCGTACAGCGAGAACTTCATCCTGCCCCTGTCGCACGACGAGGTCGTGCACGGGAAGGGCTCGCTGCTCGGCAAGATGCCGGGCGACGACTGGCGGCGGTTCGCGGGCCTGCGCACCCTGCTCGCCTACATGTGGGCGCACCCCGGCAAGCAGCTGCTCTTCATGGGCTCGGAATTCGGCCAGGGCGCGGAGTGGTCGGAGGAGCGGGGCCTGGACTGGTGGGTGCTCGGGGACGAGTACCACGCCGGGGTCCAGCAGCTCGTCCGCGACATGAACGCCGTCTACCAGGCCTCGCCGGCGCTGTGGGCCCGGGACTCCTACCCCGATGGCTTCAGCTGGATCGACGCCAACGACGCGGCCGGGAACACGCTGTCCTTCCTGCGGTTCGGCGCCCCGGCCCCGTCCGAGGCGCCCGCGCCGCCGCCGGTACCGTCCGGGCTGACCAGAGGCCAGGCTCAGAGGGCCACCGAAGGCCCGGAGCCGACGCTGCTGGCGGGCCCGCCAGGCTTCCCGCCCGCCGCGAAGGGCGCGATGACCCTCGCGTGCGTGGCGAACTTCTCCGGCGGCCCGCACCTGAAGTACAAGATCGGGCTGCCGCAGGCCGGCCGCTGGGTGGAGGTCATCAACACCGACGCGGCGATCTACGGCGGCAGCGGTGTCGGCAACCTGGGCGCCGTGGAGGCCGTCGAGGAGAAGTGGCACGGCCGCCCCGCCTCCGCGACGATCACCGTCCCCCCGCTCGGCGTGCTCTGGCTCGCCCCCGAGTCCTAGGGTCTGGTTCGGGGCGGCTTTTCCGCAGCATCTGCGGAAAAGCCGCCCCAGATCAAGCCTGGCGCGAGTTCAGGTAGGTCTCGAACCACTCCTGGAAGCCGGGGCAGGCGAGCAGGTCGTCGTGGTGACACGTGGCCGCGTGGCTGAGCAGCTTGCGGGCGTGCTCCAGCGCGGTGATCTGGCGCCCCACGTCGGCCAGCTTCTGCTCGACCAGCGTGTGCCAGGAGCGCGGGGTCACGGCCCGCTCGTCCCGGAACCGGCGGATGTCGGCCAGGGTGAGCCCCGCCTCCTGGCACAGCCGCAGCAGCGCCACACTGCGGGCCGCGGCCGGGTCATACCTCCGCTGCCCGGACTGCCGGCGGGCCGGGGCGAGCAGGCCCCGGCGTTCCCAGAACCTGATGGTGGAGCTGGGCACGCCCGTCTCGGCGGCGAGCTGGCCGATCGTTAGCAGCGGGCCGCCGGGCGAGTCCCCGGCGGGAGGGTCACCGACGAGCGGCCCACCATCAGCCAGCCCACCATCAGCCAGGCCACCGGGGAGGCCTCGGGCCCTCTTTCCCATGATCTGGGTACCGTCCTTCGTTGCGCCGCTTGACTTAAACCATGGTTCAAGTTGAAGCCTAGGCTTATGAGCATCGTGGAACGCCCCTCCCTCACCCTGCTCGGCGAGCCGGACGTGGTGGCCAACCCCTACCCCGTGCTGGCCGCACTCCGCGCGGCGTCGCCCTATACCGCGATCGACGACGCCCTCGTCGTCCTCGGCCGGCACGCCGACTGCTCCCGGATCCTGCGCGATCCGCGGGTCAGCAGTGAACGCGGCCGGTCCCGGCTGGTGCCGCCGGATTCCCCCCGCAGGTTCGGCATGTCGTTCCTGTCGATGGATCCGCCCGACCACACCCGGCTGCGCCGGCTGGTGGCCAAGGCGTTCACGCCGCGGGTCATCGCCGCGCTGGCGCCGCGGATCCGCGAGCTCACCGGGGAACTGCTGGCCACGGCCGCCGCGCGTGACCCGCACGAGCTGGAGGTCGTCAGCCAGCTCGCCTACCCGCTGCCGGTCCGGATCATCTGCGAGCTGCTCGGCGTGCCCGCCGGGGACCAGCACCGCTTCGCCGGCTGGTCGGCCCGGCTGGCGCACTCGCTGCAGCCGCGCTTCATGGGCAATGACGACGAGCAGGTGGCCGATGCGGCCGCGGCCCGCATCGAGTTCGCCGACTACTTCCGCGAGCTGGTCGCGCAGCGCCGGGCCCAGCCGGGCGATGATCTGCTCACCGAGCTGATCCGGGCCGAGGAGGAGGGCAGCCGGCTCACCGAGACCGAACTGCTGGCCACGAGCATCCTGCTCCTGGTGGCCGGGCACGAGACCACGGTCGGCCTGATCTCCAACGCCGTGCTCGCCCTGCTTCGTCACCCGGACCAGCTGGCCGCGCTCCGTGACGATCCCGGCCTGGCCGGGGGCACGGTCGAGGAGACCCTGCGGTACGACCCGCCGGTGCAGCTCACCTCCCGCGTCGCCCGGGACGAGATTCAGATCGGGGACGTGACGGCCACGGATGGCGCGGTGATCCTGGTCCTGCTGGCCGCCACCGGGCGGGACCCCGAGGTGTTCCCCGAGCCCGACCGGTTCGACGTCACCCGCCCGGCCGGGGGGCACCTGGCGTTCGCCGCCGGGCCGCATTTCTGCCTGGGCGCGCCGCTGGCCCGGCTGGAGGCCGCCATCGCGGTCACCGCGTTCGCCCAGCAGCTCACCGGGCCCGCCCTGGACGGCCTCAGCTACAAGCCGAACTTCAACCTCCGCGGCCCCGAGCGCCTCGTCGTCCGCACGGCCGGCATCCGCCCCGCTGTCTGACAGCCTGCTGGCCCGGTGGGACGGCCGGGTGGCCTAGCGGGATCGCCAGACACCGCTGTGATCTCTTGACACTTATCGTAATCATTTGAACACTTTTAGTGTTTTCGCTCCTAGGAGAGTGGTGCCCATCCCGTCGTGAGGACCGCTGAACAGGGGCCGTCATCACGGGAGGACCACTGCAGCGGCAGCGGCCCCGGGCACCTGGCCCGGACGGTGACCGTGATGGTGAACCAGGCGCTGGCGCCCGGAGGCAGGCAGCGGTCGGCTTCATCGCCGGAAGTGGCCAGCTCGCCGCGGGGTCCCAGCGCTGCCCGGTCACGGTCCGCCGTTTTGGTCTCCACTCACCCGGCCACGATGGGACGGCCGCCTGGCTCGCGGCGATGATCTTCACAGGGCAGGCCGGCGTAGGCTGAGCTGACCAGGTCTTCCGATGGCCCGGCGGCGGAGAAGGCAGGAGCCCTTGAGTAGCAATCCCGCCCAGGCGGAGCCGCCCCGGGGCCCGGGGCGGGAGCGTCCGTACGGCCCAGGGCCGGAGCGTCCGTACGGTCTGGGGCGGGAGCGGCCGCACGGCCCGGGGCCGGAGCGTCCGGCCGGGGGCCGGATAGCTGAGCGCCGGCCCGGCATGGGGTCCGGGCTCGGCTCCCTCGGCCGGCCGAACTCGATCGTCAGGCAGTTCAACTTCTGGGATGACCGGTACGAGGGGCGGCGGCTGTTCGCCGAGCTGCTCGG
>JBEKCN010000405.1:0-4750 GCA_050014855.1 Streptosporangiaceae bacterium
GGGTTCGCGGTGACGCCGCCAAGATGCATCCGGCGGGTGCCGTGTTCGATGAACACCAGGACATGCAGTCTCCTCAGGAGCACGGTGTCCACATGCAGGAAATCGACTGCGACGATCCCGGCGGCCTGGGCGTGCAGGAACTGCCGCCAGCTCGGACCCGAGCGGCGCGGTGCTGGATTGATGCCGGCAGCACGCAGGATTTCCCACACGGTGGAGGGCGCGACTGTCACGCCGAGCTTTGTGAGTTCGCCGTGGATCCGGCGGTGTCCCCGCAGCGGATTCTCCTTCGCCAGGCGGACGATAAGCCGGGCGATGCTGGGGATCGTCGGCGGGCGCCCTGGCTTGCGCCGCTTGCTCGTGTCGTACTTCTTCGCCGCCAGTCTGCGGTGCCAGGCCAGCAGTGTCGCTGGCGTCACGGGGAAGACTTCGGCCCAGCGCCTGCGCGGTATAAGTCGCGCCAGGGCGGTGAACCAGGCCCGGTCGGCCGGCTCGTACCGCACCCGGCCGGCGTGCCGCCGCAGCACCGCGTTCTCGTGCCGGAGCACCAGCAGCTCAGCGTCCTTCGCCAGGTCGCTGTGGAAGACCAGGACGGCCAGGCCGAGCACCCGGCACGTGAGCAGATAGACGATCTTGAGAAGCACCCGGCAAGCCAACCATCACCACGTCAAGCCTGCTGACGATAGCGCAGGTCAGCCACTCAATCGAGTATTCGAGCCGTACAGGTGCGGGCCGGAACTGCCGCTGCGGAGCCAGAACCCCTTGGCCGCGCTCACGCCGGGACCAATGCCGGGGCTGCTCCCGCCAAGTTGCAGCACGCACGGTTGCTCAGGAGTGCCGCAGCTGATCCGGACGCTGCACGCCCTCCTCTTCGCCGCGGATGGGATCGGCACCTGTCGAGTCGAACAGCGGGGCCGCGCCGCCGCATACACCGGGCCGCCAATGCAGTGTTGACCGAACGCTGCTCACCGGCCCTGGCGCGCAGCAGCCCCACCGGCACGCGACCTTCGCCGTTTTGGAACCCTACAGGGGATGCGGGGTCCGCCATCACGCCGCAGCCTTCAGGGCGTCCAGCTCGAACAGCCGCTCGCCGCACAAGCAGATAATCGTTGTGCCCTGGCTCATCGACCATCCGCCGTGCTCGCCGTGGCCTGCCCGGCCGACGCGCCGGTCGATGCCGCATTCGAGCGTCGTCGTGTTGCGAATGAGGGTGCTCATCGCGCGAACTTCGTTGCGCGGCCCGAATGAGTAATTGAGGCCGAAGTTATTGTCCCAATAGGTGGCCCCGGCGACAGTATAAAAAGCCGCGAACTGACCTGTTGCGCCTATGGCGACCGGACCAATGTTCCACAATTCGGTGTTGGGTTGATGCGGCGTGCTGGCTGGCGTGAACGGCGGCGAGTAGATACCGAAGGCGTTGCGGCAGGTAAACCAGTTGTCCGTCGTGTAGACGATGCCCACTTGTTTCTGGAAGGCAATATCTCTCACCAGGAGCTGGACGTTCAGGTTGCCGGCGGCTGCTTGATACCCGCCGACGAGCACATTCGAGCCCATGCCGAAAGTGCTTAACCCTTCCGCGACCTCCGCCGCCTTCAGGTCGGCCAGCTTGAACAGCCACTCGCCGCACGAGCAGATAATCGTTGTGCCCTGGCTCATCGACCATCCGCCGTGCTCGCCGTGGCCTGCCCGGCCGACGCGCCGGTCGATGCCGCATTCGAGCGTCGTCGTGTTGCGAATGAGAGTGCTCATCGCGCGAACTCCTTTGCGAGATTCGGAGGTGCCCGTTCATCAGTTCGCCGAGAATGCGCCGGGCCAACCGGGGCATTAGGTAAGGACCGTGCACCCAGGGCTCAAATGGTTGATCTTCCCTGGGTGACAGCGGGATCGGGTCTTCCCAAGGGAGTCGGCTTTAGCGCCGGGTGGCCTGGCGCGCAGCGAGAAGTGTGCCTACAGGGGCGAGGTTCCGCACGGCCACCGCGTGCGCGCGGCGGACCGGCTCAGGCCACCACGACAGCATACCCCGAACACGATAGGTCATGCCTGTGCCGCAACTGCGACCCGCCGCTGGCGCCGCTGGCGGCAGGGGCTGGTGCCCGGATCCGGGCCGCCGGCTCTGCGCAGGTCATGCAGCCGGATCGGGGCAGGTCCAGTTCCCGGACGAGGACCCGGAACCGGTGGGTGAGGTACTCGCGCGGATCGGCCGCCCGTCGGCGTAGGTGAACATCGGCTGTCCCTGCCGCCTGCGCGTGGCCGAGAAGCGCTTGTACCGCCCGCTGTGGTCTGACCGGATCCTCGCCGAGGCGCAGGCGGCCACCGAGGAGATCCACCCCGGCATGGACGCGGGCAAGAGGTCCGCGCAGATGCGTGAGGCCTTCGACGACGCGCTGGTCACCGGCTGGGAAAAACTCGAGCCGGGAATCCGGCTGCCCGACCAGGACGACCGGCACGTGCTCGCGGCGGCGGTCCGGGGTGGCGCGCAGGGCATCATCACCGCAAACACGAAGGACTTCCCCGCCGCCGCACTCGAACCGCTCGGGCTGGAGGCGGTCCGCCCCGACAACTTCCTGCTCGACCAGCCCGACCTCAGCCCGCCCACCATCCTGCAGGTCATCCGTGAGCAAGCCGCCCGCACCAGAAGGCCACCGCTCACCCCGTAAGACCTGGCGACCCTTGCTTGGCAGGGCAGGCATACCCGGCTTCGCCGACGAGATTCTCCGTCTCATGGCCAGCCCCCTGGACGGCACCTGACCGGCAAGGCTGTCCGGCCGGCCTGACCGTCGCCGATGCATCAGAGGGGCTGATATGCGTGGAGCCCGCTGACACCACGGGGTCTCTCCCTGCCACCAGGAGAAACAGCAGACCGTAGCCGCCGTCCGGGCCGGGCCGGAAGCTCTGCTGCCCCATCGGGAATAGCGGGCCGATCGCTCAACAGGCAAAGACGATGGGTGCGGCTCTTCTGGAGTGGGGGCGCGCGAGGGGATATAGCGCCCTGTGGTGTTTCCTGCCCGGTTTGCCTGTGTCGGTGCGTGCTTAAAGGGCTCCTTCCCGTTACGTTCCTGGTTGTCTGACGACCGGAACGGAAAAGAAGGAGCCCGATGCAAGAGTACGCGGCGGAGCCTGCGGGCGGGGCTTTTGCGCAGTCCAGGGCGTATTACGGGGAGCTGGAGCAGTGGCTGTCCGGAGAGGAGGCTGGGCAGCTGCGGCACGCTGACCTGGAGGAACAGCTGCAGGATCGGGGCCGGGAACTGCTGCGCCGGCTGCACCAGGACCACCTGGACCTGCTGGCGGCGCGGGAGCAGCGCCGTGACGGCGTGACGGGAGCGGATGGAATCGCGCGGACGCGCGCGGAGAAAGGGCACGGCCGGGCAATGGCGACGGTGTTCGGCCAGGTCACGGTGACCCGGATCGCCTACCGGGCACCGGGGGCGGCCAACGCGCACCTGCTGGATGAGGCGCTGAACCTGCCGGCGGAGAAGCAGTCGCACGGGCTGCGGAAGCTGACGGCGATCGAGTCCGCCCGCGGCTCGTTCGGCGACGCGGCCGCCGCGATCACCCGCGCCACCGGGGTCAGGATGGGCAAGCGGCAGGTCGAGGAGCTGGCACGGCGGGCTGCTGCCGACGTGGACGCGTTCTACGCCGGGCGCAGGCCCGGCCGGGCCCCGGATGAGCACGTGCTGGTGCTGACCGGCGACGGGAAGGGGATCGTAATGCGGCCGGACGCACTGCGCCCGGCGACCGCGAAGGCAGCCGCCGGGGGCAGGCAGAAACTGGCGACCCGCCTGTCACCAGGGGAAAAGCACGGCCGCAAGCGGATGGCCGAGCTCGCCTGCGTCTACGACGCCGCCCCCGCGCCCCGCACCCCGGCTGACATCATCACCCCGCCCGGCCAGGACAAGAAGGACCGCGCCCGCGGCCCGGCCGCTGCCGGGAAATGGCTGACCGCCTCGGTCACCGACGACATCGCCACCGTCATCGCCGCCGCCTTCGACGAAGCCGGGCGCCGTGACCCCGGCCACCGCCGCCCGTGGACCGCCCTGGTGGACGGCAACAGGACACAGATCGAGGCCATCGAGGCCGAGGCCGGGCGCCGCCGCGTCACCGTGACCGTGATCTGCGACTTCGTCCACGTCCTTGAGTACACGTGGAAGGCCGCCTGGTCCTTCTTCGATAAAGGCGACCCAGACGCCGAGACGTGGGTCGCCGCCCAGGCGGCCAAGATCCTCCAGGGCAAGGCGGCCCAGGTCGCGGCGGGAATCCGGCGCCGTGCCACTGCCTTCGGCTACTCCCTGGCCGAGCGCGAGGGCGCCGACGCCTGCGCGGGCTACCTCACCGCCAAGAAGCCGTACCTGGACTATGCCACCGCCCTGGCCAAGGGGTGGCCGATCGCCACCGGCGTCATCGAAGGAGCATGCCGTCACCTGGTCAAAGACCGCATGGACATCACCGGGGCCAGGTGGGGCCTGGACGGCGCCGAAGCCATTCTCAAGCTCCGTGCCCTGATCAGCAACGGCGACTTCGACCAGTACTGGCGTTTCCACCTGCGCAGAGAACACGAACGCATCCACAACGCCCAGTACCGCGAAAGCGTCATCCTGGCCGCCTAATCAGCTCACTCTGAAAGAGCCGCACCCAACGCTGATTGTTGCTCCTGTTGGTCAAATTCACGCAAGGCGTCGGAGGCCCGTAAAGTGATTATTGCGGCAGCCCTGCCAAGCGCGGGTCTGCCCGCTGCCGGTGCGGAATCGCCCAGTGA
>JBEKCN010000406.1:0-4745 GCA_050014855.1 Streptosporangiaceae bacterium
AAATAGGCAGAATTGCATCTGATGCAACATTCCCCGGAAGGCGTGATCGCGAAGCCGTAGGGGCTTGAGCTTCCGGCCTGGCCTGCCTGGGCGGCGTGGCAGGCACGCGACACGCTGGCGCTGCAGGTGTTCCCGGCGGCCGGTTGCAGCAGATGCCAGGATGTTGCCCCGGATTCTGTTGCGCTGGGTAACCAGGTGATGCATCTGGTGTGACTGCTGGGGGGCTGGGTGGGGGATCGACGGGGCGGGCTGGCGCTCGTCACGGCAGACGGGGATGCCCCGTTCTCGCCGGGGCCGGCGTTGTTCGAGGAGATGCTGGCCGGGTGGCGGCGCCAGCAGCAGGCCAGGCGTCTGAGCGGGCCGCTGGTCGAGGGACGGGTCCGGCTGATCCGCCGGTTCCGGGAGTTCACCGGGGCCTGGCCGTGGCAGTGGACGCCGGCCCAGGTCGAGGAGTGGATCGCCGCCGGCGGGTGGGCGCATTCGACAATCCGCTCATATGAAGGGGCACTGGCGGCGTTCCTGGATTATGCGTGCGATCCGCGGTACGGCTGGGCGGCCGAGTCCGAGCAGCGGGTCGGTGCCCGCCCGGTCCAGGTGTGCCATGAGGGCAACACCGCGGTGCACGCGGCCGAGTACGAGGGCCGCCCGGAGCGGCGGCCGCTGACCCGGGGCGAGCTCCAGGCGTTCCTCGACGCCGCCGATGATCATGTTGAGCGCGCGTCGTCGTCGCGGCGGAAGGGATGGCTGGCCGCGTTCCGGGACGCGACGCTGTTCAAGGTGGTTTACGGGTGGGGGCTGCGGCGCCGGGAGGCCGTGATGCTGGACGTGCCCGACTTCGCGCCGAACCCGGCTGCGCCGGAACTCGGCGGGCTGGGGACGTGTCATGTCCGGTATGGCAAGGCGATGCGGGGCAGCCCACCGCGGCGGCGTGCGGTCGCGACCGTGATGCCGTGGACCGCCGAAGCGCTCGCGCAGTACACCGACGAGGTCAGGCCCTGCTTCAGGGCCGCCGGGCACCCGGCGCTGTGGCTGACCGAGCGGGGCGGGCGGATCTCGCTGCGGCAGGTTGATGACCGGTTCGCGGCCTGGCGGCAGGCGGCCGGCCTGCCCGCCGAGCTGTCGGTGCACTGCCTGCGTCACTCGTATATCTCGCACCTGATCGAGGACGGAGCGGACCCGCTGTTCGTGCAGCAGCAGGCCGGGCATTCCTGGGCCTCGACGACGGCCGTCTACACGACCGTGGGCCAGGACGCGCGGAACCGGATGCTGCGGTCCGCGCTGGGCCGCGCGTTCAGGGAAGGACAGCAACAGTGAGCAGCAAGACCGTCTCCTACCGGTGGCACCTGCGGCGGCTGATGGCCGAGGCGGGGATGTTCGCCACGACCGACATGGTCCCGCCGCTGGCCAACCGCGGGATCACGCTGTCGCGCGAGCAGGTCTACCGGCTGGTCACGGGCGTGCCGGAGCGGCTGAGCCTGCCCGTCCTCGCGGCGCTGTGCGACATCCTGGACTGCGGTCCCGGCGACCTGATCGAGCCGGTGCGCAAGCCGGCCCGCAAGCCGGAGCTGGACGCGGAGCCTGCGCAGCGGCCCAGGCCGGTGCGCGCGCGGGTCATCCCCGGGCCCGGCGCACGGTGACGGCCCGCTGCCCGGCCGGCCACGAGCTGCCCGGTGGCCGCCGGCAGGCGGCGGCATGCCCGAAATGCCGGCGGGACGCGCTGATCAGGCACGTCATCTCGGTGGACGGGACACTGCCCGCCAGCGCGGCCGCTGCCGCAGTGGACGCGGCCGCTGCCACCCCGGCCGCGCTGCGGGAGCTGGCCGCGGCGCTGGCCGCCGGCCCTGACATGCTCCGGCGCGGGGCGCCCCCCATGGCCGGCAGGCTGGCCGCCGAGCTTATCGCCCGCGGCTCGGTCTCCCTCACGATGCCCGCCTGCGCGCGCTGCGGCCGGGACGGGCGACCGCTCTACCGGACGGCGGGCGGGGGCATGTGCAAGCCGTGCGCCGCCCGCGTGCGCGCCGCCGCCTGCGCTCATTGCGGCGAGATCAAGGCAATCGCCGGCCGTGACGCCTCCGGGCAGTGCATCTGCGAGCGGTGCCGACGCCGCGACCGCGGGCACCGCCAGTGCGGGCGATGCGGGCGGGAAGCCCCGATCGCGGTGCGGGCACGCGACGGCGCGCCGGACATCTGCGTCAACTGCTACCGGATGCCCCGCGCCGTCTGCAACGGCTGCGGCAAGTACCGGCCCTGCAACTTCGCCGGCAGTTCCCGTCCGGTCTGCCCGTCGTGCTCGCCGAAGGCGACCGCCCGGTGCGCCCGCTGCGGGCAGGACCGGCCCCCGCAGGCACGATGGCCGGAAGGCCCGGTCTGCGACCCCTGCTACACAGCCGCGCTCCGCCACCGGGCCCGGTGCGCGGGCTGCGGCCAGGACCGGCGCCTGGTCTTCCCGCCGGGACCAGAGGCCGTCACCTGCGCGGACTGCGCCGGCCTGCCCGCCATGTCCGCCTGCACCGGCTGCGGCATCGAGGACAAGCTCTACGAAAAGGGACTGTGCGCCCGGTGCAGCCTGCGGCAGCACGCCGCGGGGCTCCTGTCGGGCGGGACCGGGGACGTCCCCGCGCCGATGAGCGCCGTGCTCGAGGCGATCTGCGCGGCCCGCAACCCGCACACCGCGCTGAACTGGCTGCGCAGCGGGGCCAGCGCCGTCATCCTCGCCGACATCGCGGCCGGCCGGACCGCCGCCACCCACCAGGCACTCGACGCGCACCCGCGGCCCCGCGCCGCCGGGTTTCTCCGGCAGATGCTCACCGCCGGCGGCGTCCTCCCTCCCCGCGACGAGGAACTCACCCGCGCCGAGCAATGGCTCGCCGGCCTGCTGGAATCCCTGGCCGTCCCGGAACACCGGCGTCTCATCCGCGCGTTCGCCACCTGGCAGGTCATGCGCCGGCTCCGGCAGAACTCCCAGGCCAGGCCGCGTCGCCGGACGCGCACCGCCAGCGCACGGAACTCGATCAGCGCAGCCGCCCGGCTCCTGGCCTGGCTCGGCGGACGCGGGACAACGCTGCGGCAATGCCGCCAGGCCGACATCGACGAATGGCTCACCACCGCCGGCGCAGGCGACGGCACCCGCGACTTCCTGGCCTGGGCCGCCCGCCACGGCCACTGCCGGCCCTTCGCCTTCCCGGCCCGGCAGCGGCCCACCGGAACCGCGATCAGCGACACCCAGCGCTGGGAACAGGCCACCCGGCTGCTCCGCGATGACACCATCGAGCCGGCCGACCGGGCCGCCGGCTGCCTGGTCCTGCTCTACGGCCAGAACGTCACCCGCATCGCCGCGCTCACCGTCAGCCAGGTCACCTGCCACGGCGACGACGTGCACATCCGGCTCGGCAAGCACGACATCCCCGTCCCGCCCGCCCTCGGCACGATCCTGCTCACCCTCATCACCGACGGGAAGCCCTACACCGGCACCGGCTCGCCCGCGCCGGGCAAGTGGCTGTTTCCCGGGCTGCTGCCCGGCCAGCCGATCACGCCCGCACGCCTGTCCGCACGGCTCAACGCCATCGGCATCCCGGTCAGGGCCGCACGCCGGGCCGCCCTCACCGATCTCGCAGCCCAGGTCCCCGCCGCCGTGCTCGCCGACGCTCTCGGCATCCACCCCACCACGGCAGCCAACTGGACACACGACGCCGGAGCCGACTGGAACCGCTACGCAGCCGAGCTAGCCAGGACCCGAAATCACAAGCGAGGGGAATAGCAGCCCCGGACGCTCGCCCGGACAGGGCATTCAGCACGCTAGTAACAATGCTCTCTACCAGTTTCGCCTCAGGCGGCTCCGAAGGCGACCTCATGCGGCTCAACGGCTGGAAGACCCGGGCCATGGTCGACCGCTACGCCGAGGACCTAGCCGACCAGCGCGCCCTGGAGGCCAAGCGCCAGAAAGGCGATCTCTTCTGATGCGGCCAGCAAGCGAGCCGGTCATGCTGGGCACCGCCCCGTACCCCACAACCGGTACTGACCAGGGCCGGCCAAGCGACGCAGTGGCCGACCATAGCGGGAAGCGGCCCCGTCTAGCCAGCGATCCGGGCGGGTCTGCTCGGTCCGCGGACCGACACGGACCACCTCCAGACAACGGATCACCGCCCGAGACGAACGGGGTCCGGTCCGCCACCCTCTCCGGGCGTCAGAGGCCGGGCCCGGTCATGGCCCCTCCTGGTCCTGGCCACCCCGGCTGCGGTGGCCGTGTGGTCCGGATGGGTCGGGATCGGGCAGATGACCGGGTTCGGCGAGATCCGCCCACTGGGACCAGCTTGGTGCCGACTCGCTTGATGCTCTCTACACGGCGCTGAAGAAGTGCTCACGGCTTTGCGGCAGGCTCCCGAAGGTTGAGCACCATACCCAAGGTCGGCACGCCTGCGACCAGCGGTGCGGGCCGCTCCGGGACCATCGCACCACCCGGCCACACACCTGCGACAGCCGGTGCCGCCTGCACGTCCGCAAGCCGATGAGACCGGCGACGATCCTGCGGATCCACTCGATCATCTCCGCCGCCCTGGACCTCGCGGTCCGGTATGAGTGGACCGACCGCAACGTCGCCAAGAACGCCCGGCCACCGCACCCGCGCAAGCGCGAACCAGACCCGCCAAGCCCGGAACAGGCCGCGCGGTTGCGCAACCTCGTCTGGGCCGAAGACGAGGAGTTCGGCCTCTACCTGTGGACCGCGTTCACGACCGGAGCGCGGCGCG
>JBEKCN010000407.1:0-4742 GCA_050014855.1 Streptosporangiaceae bacterium
CGTCCTCGCTCGCCGTCGGCCTGGCCGAGGAGGCCGGCCTGACCCTGATCGGCTTCCTGCGCGGCGCCTCGATGAACGCCTACACCGGCACCGGCCGCCTCACCCTCACCCCGGCCCCCGCCGCGTCCTGACCGCGGGACTTCTTCAAAAACGCAATCACCACCGCCCAGTTCACGTCCGAGCTCGCGTGCCTGGGCGCCCACTTCATCAACATCGGGTACCGGCCGATCGCCAAGAGGGGCGTGCCCGACGCCAGCACCATCGCCCGTGTCCTCCGGCAGGTCGGCGGCTCGTTCGGGGGCAGGCGTGGCGTCGCGGTGGCCGCGGGGCTGGGGCGTTCGGGCGCCGGTGCGGGTGACCCCGATTCCGGCGATGACCACGAAGAGGACGCCGACGGCGGCTGCCGCGCTCGGGATCTGCCCAAGGACGAGCAGGCCGGCCAGCAGGGCGATGGCGGGTTCCAGGCTCATCAGGGTGCCGAAGGCGCTGGCGGTGAGACGCCGCAGGGCGAGGAGTTCCAGGCTGAACGGCAGCACGGGATGCAGCGCGGCCAGCGCCAGCATGGCGGCAAGCAACGGCCAGGTCACCGCGTGCAGTCCGGAGGAACCGGCGGCAAGCAGCGCCACGATGCCGGCCACCGGGATGGAGACGGCCAGCCCGCTGAGGCCGGTGACCCGGTCGCCGACGTGCTGGGTCAGCAGGATGTAGGTGCCCCAGCAGGCCGCGGCTCCTAGTGCGAAGCCAAGGCCGGCGGGGTCGATGCCGCCGGTCCAGGGCCGGGTCAGCAGCACCACGCCGGTTGCGGCCAGGACCGCCCAGCGCCTGCGCCCGCCGCCGGGCCCGAGCACCGAAATCGTCAGTGGCCCGAGGAACTCCAGCGCGCTGGCGGTGCCGAGCGGGATGCGCGCGATCGCGAGCATGAACAGCATGATCAGGCCAGCGGTCACGACGCCCAGCGCCGTGCAGGCCAGCAGGTCCTTGGCGGTGAAGTCGCGGGGGCGGGGCCGAACCAGGATCAGCAGCAGAACGCCGGCCCAGGCCAGCCGCAGTCCCGCGATGCCCAGCGGGCCGAGCTGACCCAGCAGGTGCGCCGACAGGGCCAGCCCGAGCTGGACACAGGACATGGATCCGACCGCCATCATGACCCCGCTCCCCGCGCCGCGCAGCCGGACGCCCGGCGGGCAGGACGCGAGCGTCGGCGGTCTCATAGGCCCAGTAGAGCGCGCGCCTATCGTTCATGTCCACGTGCCAGAAGTGGACATCATATTCAGGAATAGTTGACAATCAGCGAATGGAAACCCGGCGGCTGGAACTGCTGGCCGAGCTGTCCCGGCTGGGGTCCATGCGCGCCGTGGCGGACGCGCTCGGCACCACTACCTCCACGGTGTCGCAGCAGCTCGCCGCCCTCGCCGGCGAGCTGGGCACCCAGCTGACCGAACCGGACGGCCGGCGGGTCCGGCTGACGCCCGCTGGCCGCCTGCTGGCCGAGCATGCCGTGACGATCCTCGCCGAGATCGAGGCGGCGCGCCGCGACCTGGCACCAGGCGCGGAGCCCACCGGCACCCTGCGCGTCGCCGGGTTCGCCACCGCGATCCGCAGCTACCTGCTGCCCGTCATCACCGGCCTTGCCGCTAGCCACCCGCGGATCCACGTGCTGATCCGCGAGCACGAACCCGCCGAAGCCCTCCAGCTTCTCGCCGCCGACCAGGCCGACCTGGCGCTCACCTACGACTACAACCTCGCCCCGGCCGCCATCGGCCCCGCGATCACGCCGTCCCCGCTGTGGACCGCGCTGTGGGGCCTGGGCGTTCCCGCACGCGAGCCCGCCGGCGGCGGCACTGCACCTGAGGTATTCGCCCGTTTCCAGGCGCACGACTGGATCGGCAACTCCCGCAACACCGCCGACGAGGACGTTATCCGCACCCTCGCCTCCATGGCCGGGTTCACCCCCCGCATCACCCACCGGGCAGACAGCCTCGACCTCGTCCAGGACATGATCACCGCAGGGCTGGGCGTGGGACTGCTGCCCCTCGGCCAGCCGGTCCAGCCCGGGGTCCGGCTCCTGCCGCTCACCGGCCCGCGCATCGAACTGCGGGCCTACGCCGCCGCCCGCCGCGGCCGCCTGAGCTGGCCCCCGCTCGCGCTTATGATCAGCCTTCTCCGGCAGGCCAGCCGGTTATCGCCGCCGCGCGCGGCGTGGGCCGCCCGCGTGGCAGTGGCCGCCGCCGGCGCGGCCCGTTTTGCCCTTACTGCCCGCATCCAAGAGCCGGCGCCGGCCAGCCCTGCGGCAGTCAGCGCTGACCGGCGGCACGCCTGAGCTCAGCCGGCGAAGGTGCCGATCGGGAGGCCGCGGACGCCGGGGGTGGCGTGGAAGACCGCGCCGGCCTGAGGCTCCGCGCCGGGCCGGAGATCCTCGCGGGATGTGGTGATGTACAGCCGATCCAGGTTCTCGCCGCCGAAGGCGCAGGAGGTGACCTGGCTCGGCGGAACCTCGACCACCGCGTCCAGCTTTCCCTCCGCGGTGTAGCGGTGCACGGCGTGCCCGCCGTTGATCGCGACCCACATCCCGCCCTCGGCGTCCAGCGCCATCCCGTCCGGGACGCCCAGACCGGGATCCACGTGCACCAGGGGCCTTCGCCCGGACGGCAGGCCGACGGCGGGGTCGTAGTCGAAGACGTCGACCCGCTCGGTGGGCGTGTCGATGTAGAACATCTGCTCCCCGCCGGCGCTCCAGGCGATGCCGTTGGAGATCGTCACGTCCCCGAAGACCCGGGAGATCGCGCCGCTGGGGTCGTACCGGAAAACCGCGCCGCGCGGGCTGGTCTTGTCGTAGGCCATCGACCCGCAGAGGAACCGGCCCTGCCGGTCGACGCCGCCCTCGTTCATCCGGCACGCCGGGTCGGTGAACGCGGTCTGCTCCGGGCCGGCCTGCCCGTCCGCGCCGATCAGCACGAAACCGTCCTCGACCGCCACGACCAGGCCGCCGCCGGCCCGCGGCCGCATCGCGGCCGCGATGGTGCCGACGTGCCGCCGGTCCGGCGTTCCGGCCTGGGTCAGATGGAGGATGTCGCCGTTCAGCATGTCGATCCAGCGCAGTATCCCGGCGGGCTCGTCCCAGATCGGGCCCTCGCCGTGATAGGTGCAGACATCGGTCAGTTGTTCCGCCTTCACCGGTCCCATCGTACGGAGCCGGTCCTATCGGACGGAGCCGGGCAGATCCCCGCGTGCT
Source organism: Streptosporangiaceae bacterium (assembly GCA_050014855.1). Taxonomy (GTDB): domain Bacteria; phylum Actinomycetota; class Actinomycetes; order Streptosporangiales; family Streptosporangiaceae; genus Bog-532. The sequence continues at coordinate 3,230 of JBEKCN010000407.1, forward strand.
GTCCACCGTTGCCGGGGTGTCCGAGCCGGCGCGCATCGACGAAATCGTCACGCTGATGTCGGTGCCGGTCCCCGGCCCGCTGTGGGACGAGCTGGACGCGCTGGCCGTCGCGCCCGCGCTCTGGCTGGACTAACTGCGCTCTAGCTGGACTGACCGCGCTCTGGTCCCTTCGCCCATTCAGCCGGCCCAAGTCAACCCTGCCGCCCAGCTGGCCCATGGCCGGTCAGGACCGCGGGCGGGCGGGGGGTGCGGTCGATTCGCGCACGACCAGCTCGGTGGACAGCTCCACCCGCCGGGATCGCAGCGGCTTGCCGCCGACCAGGTCGCCGAGCATGGCGGCGGCCGTCCGGCCCATCTCGGCCAGCGGCTGGCGGACCGTGGTCAGCGGCGGGGATATCCACCGGGCCACGGGCAGGTCGTCGAAGCCGACGATAGACAGATCCTGCGGGACCCGCAGCCCGTGCTGGCGGGCCGCCTCGTAGACGCCGAGCGCCTGCTGGTCGCTGCCGGCGAAGATCGCGGTCGGCGGCTCGGGCAGGTCGAGCAGCTCGCTGCCGCGCAGGAACCCGCCTTCGTGCTGGAAATCGCCGTGCCGGACAAGCTCCGCGCGGAACGGCACCCGGGCCCGATCGAGGGCCGACCGGTAGCCGTCCAGCCGGGCCCGGCTGCACAGGTAGTCCGGCGGCCCGGCGATCGCGCCGATCCGCCGGTGCCCGAGGGATACCAGGTGATCGGTGGCGGCCAGGCCGCCGGCCCAGTTGGTGGTGCCCACGCTGGGCAGGTCGGCGTCGGGCAGGTTGACCGGGTCCACCACCACAATCGGGATACCCTCGCCGCGCAGCTGCTCCAGTTGCGGGGCGGTCAGCTCGGAGGTCACCAGGATGACCCCCTCGGTGTCGTGACTGGCCGGCGCGCTCGTCCAGCTGGCCGGGAGGGCGCTGCCGTGCCGCACGGCCGAGACCGCCGCGCCGGTCGCGTGGCCGGCGCACCAGTCCTCCACCCCGCGCAGGATCTCGACCGCCCACGGGCTGTCCAGGCCGTTGAAGATGAGATCGATCAGCCCGGACCGGCGGCCGCGGCGGACTCCCCGGTGCACGCCGGGCCGGTGGTAGTTCAGCTCGCCAAGCAGCCGCTCGACCCGGGCCCGGGTGTCCGGAGCCACGTCGGGGCGCCCGTTCACCACCTTCGAGACCGTCGGCAGCGACACCCCCGCCTCCGCGGCGACAGCGGCGAGCGTGGCCCGGCGCCGCGGCGCACGCTCACCGGTCCCGGCCACGTCCTCGGTGCTGGTCACGGCCGCCGCCTCTCCCGCCTCCGGGCACGTGGACCGCGCCCGGACCGTCATTCGAAACCATTCGAGACCCTATCGTAGCCGATAACCCTGCACTACCTGGGGATGCAGGCGTACGGCTCCGCTCGCCGGTCAGGCTGTATCCGAAATATTGCCGATTGATTTCGGCACTATCACCTGGCGGAGGTTGCGGCGACGGCCGTGCCTTGGGCCGATGCAGCA
>JBEKCN010000408.1:0-4733 GCA_050014855.1 Streptosporangiaceae bacterium
ACTCCGGCGCCAGCGCGTGAAAAGTGTCCCCGGGGAACTCCCGGCTAGCGATATGCCTGCCGCCTTGCCCGGGACATCCAGCGAAGAGGACACCCCTGTGTACTGGCAGACCCTTCAGGCAATGGTTTCCGGTAGCTGGTGGCCGGACGGGTAATACCCCCAGGCACCGGCCCGGCCATGCACATCGCCGGCTCCATCCCAATCCCACCGGGCGGCTTGCTGTCACCCAGTGGTAGCTGACCTCAACGGACATCGGGACTTTCTCATGGCCACGGGTACCGCCGTGACTGCTTTGCGCCCTCCCACAGCAAGGGATAAGGCGCCCCGCGGGCGCGCCTGTGGATACTTCGTATCGCCCCGTGGATCGCGGAAGGCCTGCGACCTGGCAGGACCCTGTTTCGCACCGGTTATCCACTTTTCCACAGCAACCTTCGTCCACAGCTGTGGAGAGGTTGACCAGCGTGTTTACGTAAATCATCCACAGGCCTATCCACAGGACGTTACCCTGACCAGGCCCAGGGCTGGCGTGATAGGAGCAAGCTCTCATGCTGGCCCTGGGTTCCCCTGCGCGCGTTCTGGGCAGCGTCGCCCTTGCCTTGACCGCACGTTGATCATGCCCAGGACGGCTCGGCGCCTCGGCTTCGTCAACCTCCGCCACATCGCCGAACCCGAGCCGGGCGGAACCGGGAACAGCCAGGCCGCCTGACCCATAACGCCCCTGCAGACCCTGGTCAGCCCCTGATGTTCGGGATCCGCTCCCGCGTGACCAGCTGACGTCCATTTTTCGGGTCAGGTTGGGTGACAGGCCGAAGCTACTTCACCCGTGACGAGGAGCGACCCTACGAGCTTGAACTCGCTCCCATCCCTCCGGAACTTGCACATGGCTGGTCACAGCCTTCTTCACCGCGTTCCGCGAGATCTCCAGCCTCCGGCGATCGCCCGGATCGCCGTCCCCTCATCCCGGTGCAACCTGCAGATCTCCGCCCAGTCCTCCACTTTCAGCACCCCTCGATCGTTCAGGGGCGGGTCAAAATTCACCTGGAACCACAGGACCAGCTTTTCGGCCAGCACCGACATCGGAAAAGTCCTGACGAAACACGCCCTTCGGTAATTGAGTCACATACGTTCCGATCTGTAATTTTTGGGGCAGCCGAGGAATCTGGAGAGAAATTGACGGCACGGAGAACTCGCGTTTCCGCCGCGGTGCGACGCCGCTACTTCTCGCTCAGCGCCGCTTCAGGAATGGGATTGGTGTTTGCTCTCGCCGTCGCCGTAGGTCCGGGATCGTCTGGGCATTCCGTCGCGCACGGCACGGCCTCGCCGGGCGCGACCGCACCGGCATCGCCGAGCGTGACCGCGCCGGCCACGGCCGGGACCGTCCCGGCGCAAGACAGCGCGTCGGCGAAACTGGCCGCGGAAACCACCGCAGCAGCGAATCCGGTCGCCGATGCCCTGGGCTCGGCGCAGCAGCCGTCCTGGAGCGCGAAGCCTCGAGTCATGCGTTACCTCGGCTACCAGTTCCAGGTGCCGAGTTCCTGGCCGGTCTACAACCTGGCCACCGATCCCTCGAAGTGCGTCCTGTTCAGCACCCATGCGGTCTACCTGGGCACACCGGGCAGCGGGCAGAACTGCCCGGCGTCCGCCGTTGGCCGCACCGAGGCACTGCTCATCCAGCCGGCCAGCTCAGCTAGCACGTCGGCCTCGGCCATCGTCTTGGGCGGTGGGAGGGCCGCCCTGTCCGAAGACGCTCAGCTGCCCGCCTCCACGACGGCCACCACCCACATGTTCCAGGTCGAAATACCGAAAGCCGGCGTGCTCGTCACGGCCACTTACGGCACGAACGAGGCAGGGCTGCGCTCCATACTGGCTGGTGCGGCGATCACCGGCCAGACCGCTGCATCCGGCACCAGCTCCCATGTGTCCGGCTCCGGCTCGTCCAGCTCCGATTCGTCCGGCGCCGGCTCATCCAGCTCCGCCGCGCTGGGCGGGTCAGCAGCGCCGACGGCGTCTTCTGCTGCGAGCCAGTCGCTGATGACGGCCGGCGCAACGTCCAGCGCGGCAACGTCGTCAGCGCAAACCTCCCAGTTGGCGTCCATGGTCGGCAGCGGCCTCGGGCTGGACACCTGCACGGTCCCGTCGACGTCGACCATGACCAAATGGCTGGCGTCACCGTACCGGGTGATCGGCACCTACCTGGGCGGGATGAACTGGGCATGCAGCTACGGGAACTTTTCCGCTTCCTGGGTGAGTCACACAGCCGCCCAGGGCTGGCGGTTCGCGCCGCTCTGGGTCGGCAGGCAAGCCCCCTGCTCGACCATCCCGGGGGTCACCGTCATCAATGCGTCGCAGGCCGCCGCCGAGGGACAGTCAGAAGCCAGGGCCGCGGCCGGCTCGGCCAAGAAATTCGGGTTCGGTAAAGGTGCCCCGATCTACTTCGACATGGAGGGTTACAACTCCACTGGCAGCTGCAGCAGCGCGGCGGTGAACTTCCTCGGCGGGTGGACCCGGGAGCTGCACGTGTACGGCTACGTCTCGGGGGTCTACTCCAGCGCCGCTTCTGGGATCAATGACCTGGTAGCCGCCTACAGGAGCAGTGGATCTTCGCGCCCGGACGATATCTGGTTCGCCGACTGGACTGGCAAGCCGGTGCTTACCGACTCGTACGTGCCGAGCACCTACTGGTCAAACCATCAGCGGCTGCACCAGTACTCCGGGGCGCACGACGAGAAGTGGGGCGGCGCCACGCTGAACATCGACTCGGACGCTGCCGACGGACTGGTCGTCGGTCAGTCGTCCGTGCCGGACTCCGCCGGGCCCGCCGAGAGCGCTACGCCGTCCGAGCTGACCGCTGCGCCGGGCAGCACGACTAAGGTGACGCTGACCTTGCACGGCCTGCCAGAAACGTCGATCGATGTGCAGTGGCGGGTGGACGTACCGCGGGGCATGTCGGCGGCGCCCAGTTCCGGAGCCGTCGACCTGACGGCGGGGGTCGTCTACTCGGCAACGGTGTCCCTGACGCCTGCCACGTCGCTCGCTCCGGGGCGGTACCTCGTGCCGATCACCGTATCCTCCAGTTCCCAAACCATTGCCGAAGCGTACGTCTTGGCGACCGTGGTGCGCTCCGGAGGGTCGCTGCCGACTCACTCTCCGCTTGTTTTGTACGCGGCGGACAAAGGCGACATGGCGATCGCGGCCCAGATCGCCCGCAGCCTGGCGCTGCCAGCCAGCAATGTGACCGGCAAATTCAAACAGGCATGGAAGGACACGGCCGGTAACAGGGACCTCGTGATCGCCGTCGGGGAGCCCGCTGCCAACGCGCTCTACTTCAACGCCTGTGGCTGGACGGATCCGGCGGGCTGGCCCGCTGGTTCCACCCCCTTCTACTATCCGGGCTATCCGCTGCGGAGCCCGCCAGGCCGGAACTACTTCGAACTGGCGAGCACGCCTACCACGGCGGGGACCACGCAGCTGACGACTCAGCTCACCCAGTACGCGCTGACCGGGACGCTGGCGAGCTACGGGAGTCAACTGGTCGCGCCCACCCCGCCCGCACTCAGCTGCGAAGGGTCAGCGAACGTCCCGGTGCCGTGACGGCGGAGCGAGCCTAGGAGGCCACTGAATAACCCTGTTTGCGATCAAGGAGCAAGCGGCTGACCTGCGGCTTTGCGACATTGATCATGGGAAAATGGGACTTATTCAGCGCGCTCCTAGGCGGGATCCGTGGCGGCCGGCGCCGCCGACGAAGCGGCGAGCCCCGGCCGCGGCTCCGGCTGGCCACTACCGTGCGGCCCTCGACGTCCTTGCCCAGGCCGGCCACCGGGTGGTGGTCAGTGATCGCGACCTGGGACTTGAGCACGTCACCCAGGCTGGCGCGCTGTCGGCCGGTACTGGCTCGAATCTCGCTGTGAAGCCAGGACCGCGCCGCGACCTTTGTCGCCTGCGCACCATACAAGGCAGCTTTCCGCGGCGTCAGGATGTTGATCTCCAGGGACATGGAGTCATCGCTGATCTTCGTTGACATAGGGGAGCTCCTCTCCCGCCCGAGGGAGCCACGGGGAGCCAGGAACCGGAGCCAGCGCAGGCCGACTCGCTCAGACTGCCCGCGCCGCATGCGGTTGCCATCCCAAGGCGGATTACGGCGGGAAGGGCAGCTGGCTGCGCCCAGATCCTCGCGTTCCGGCATGCCGCGTGTCCCGCCAGCACCAGCACGCCGAACCGTTGCTGCCTGAGAACCCGGCAGGAGACTTGCTTACTGGCCTTTCTGTGCACAAACCTGTGGATGACTTGTGCAGAAAAGCCCCGGACCTGAGTGCACACGCCGAAATGCTGGGGATTCCGGCGGCAGGCCCCGCCCATAACAGGGCGTTTAACTGCAAGAACACTATCCACACCCTGTACACGGGAAGAAAACTGAGATTGTCCACAGGCCACGCCGCAATAGCTCATAAATGGGCCGAACGTCTACCGTAAGTTTATCGGGCTGTGATCCAGGTTCAGGACCGTAAGAAATTCAAATCTAGACGGTGAGCCCGGACGCTTTGAAAGGGGAGGACAAGCGCAACGGCGCACATGCGCACCGGTGGAAGACCAGGCGCTCGCTGACGGCAGGCCGCGTTTCCGGCGCCGGCTGGTGACAGCGGCCCGGCGGGACCGTGGGCCGTCACACTGGCGCCCGCCGGAGCCCGGTACGCCGGGACGCGCAGCGGCCGCCTGCTGCGTCATCTCGGCCGTGC
>JBEKCN010000409.1:0-4732 GCA_050014855.1 Streptosporangiaceae bacterium
CGGATGGCGTGGACGACATCGCCTTCCTGTGCACACTGATCGACTGGTCGGCGGAACGCCACGGCACCCGAGCCGATCACACGATCATCGCCGGAGTCTCGAACGGCGCGTTCATGGCACATCGGCTGGCCTTGCAGGCGAGCGAACGGATCGCAGCGTTCGCCGCGGTGGCGGGTGCGCTGCCCGATGCGCTGCGCGAGGTGCAGCCCACCCACGCGGTATCCGCGCTGCTGATCAACGGCACCGCCGACCCCTTGGTAGTGCTCGGCGGCGGGTACTCACGCCACCGCGGGCCCAATGGCGAGCTCCGCGGGCGGATCCTCTCCCAGCACGACACCACAGAGCATTGGCGTGCCCTGAACCGCTGCGGGAGCGGGCCGGATTTCGAGACCGTCGAGGAGACCCCGTCGTCGCCCGATCGACCCGGCTGGCTGGGCCTGACCCGGCGCATCGTCACAGGCGGCGTCGGCGGTACCAAGGTGGAGACTCTGACTGTGCATGGCGGCGGCCACACCTGGCCGGGATCCGTCGCCGTCTCCGACCCCCAGGCCGTCGCGGCGATCGGCCTCACCGCCCAGAACCTCGACGCCGCAGCGGAAATCGTCCGCTTCGCCAGCCCGCTGCTCGACGCGCCGGCCCGGCGCCGCTAGTTCCTGCCGGTTCGGGGAGACTTTTCCGGGCACATACTGCGGGAAGTTGGCCCAGACCCATCAGGCCGCCGGTTACCAGACGAGCGGGACGAGCACTATCCTCAGTCGCAGCGGGCTGACCTCACCACCGGCGCCGTCCGGCGGTTCCTGGCCACGATCCATGGCCGTCCCTGAGTCCGGGCGGCCGGAACCGGCGGCGTCCCGGCCACGGCGCCGGGACACCCTCGCCAGAGCCGCCGGGACGCCGTCGCGGGATAGGCTCGGCGCAGTCCCTGGCGAAACGGGGACGGGGTGCGCTGCGGCGCGTGAGACGAGGAGGTAGACGGCCATGTCCGAACCACATGATCCAAGTCCCCTCCTGCGCACCTCCTGAAGGACGCCTCGATGGGCCCTCGAACCGCGCCCGCTGAGTGACGCTGCCTGAGCCGGCGGCCGCTCTCGCTGGGCATGCGGCCGATGGCCCCGGTGCCCGACCGGGTGTGCCGGGAACCAGCCCCTGCCCGTTGAGTTGTTCTGTGCGAGGTCGACCATGGTGTCATTCCCGTCCCCGTCCACGGCTTTGCGGCACCGGTTCGAGCGGCGCTCGCGCCGCCTGGAGCTCGCCCGGGAGATCCGTGAATCACTGGTCTCGCTCGCCGGGCTGCTGGGCCGGCCGGTGCGCAGCGGCCAAGGCGGGGTGATCGGCAAGGTCTCGGACGTCGTGGTCCGCTGGGACACCGACCGTCCGTATCCGCCGCTGACCGGTGTGGTGGTCAAGGTCGCCATGCACCGCGCGTTTGTCCCGGCCAGCGCGGTCGCCTCGGTTCGCCAGCGGGAGGTCAACCTGACCACCGCACGGCTGGACCTGCGGGACTTCGTGGCGCGCGAGGGGGAAACCGCCCTCGCCGGTGAGGTGCTCGATCACCAACTCGTGGACATCGACGGGGCCCGCGTGGTGCGGGCGTCGGATCTGTACCTGGCCACCGTGGGCGGGCCCGTGCGGCTGGTCGGGGTGGATGTCGGCTTCGGGTCGCTGCTGCGCCGGCTGGGGCCCACCGGCTGGCGCACCCGCCCGACCCCTGAGGTGGTGATCGACTGGGCCTCGGTGCAGTCGTTCGGGCCGGACGCCGGCCAGGGCGGGGCCCGGCTGGCCCGTCACCGCGGGGAGCTGAACACGCTGCGTCCCGCGGAGCTGGCCGACCTCCTGGAGGATCTTGGCCGCCGGGAGCGCCAGGAGCTCCTGGACCTGGTCGAGCCGGAGACCGCCGCGGACGCGCTAGAGGAAATGGACCCGGACGAACTCCATCAGCTGCTGACCGAAACCGACACCAGCCACGCGGCCCGGCTGATCGCGCGGATGGAACCCGACGAGGCCGCCGATGCCCTGCGTGACCTTAGCCAGGAAGAGCGCACGGTCCTGCTGGCCGCGCTGCCGCAGGAGGCCGCCGCCCACCTCCGGCCGGTGCTGGAATACCCGCCTGATTCGGCCGGCGGGGCGATGACCACGGTCCTGGTGCTGGGCCACCCCGACGACACCGTCGCCGAGGTGCGCCGCCGCCTGGCCGGGCAGGCCGAGCACGCCGTGGACCTGGACGCGATCATCGTGGTGGACGACGAGGGCCGCCTGGCCGACGACATCTCCGTCGGCGAGCTGCTGCTCGCCGAGCCCGGCACCGCCCTGTCGGAGCTGATGGGCCCGCCCTGGCCGGTTACCGTCAGCACCGACGCGGACGTGCGCGAAGTCGCCGACCGGCTGATCGACTCCCGGCGGCTGTCGGTCGTGGTGCTGGACGAAGACGACCGGCCCCTCGGCCGCATCCTGGCCGACGACGTGCTGGACGCGGTGATCAGAGGTCACCGCCGCTGGCAGTTCCCCCGCGCGGTGACGCGCTGATCCTGACGAGCACGAAAAGGGCCGCGCATGACATCACCGACCACCCCCGGGCAGGACACCGGCGGCGCGGAGACGGCACAGGCCGTACCGGTGCCGCCGCGCCGGCCTTGGCGGCGGCGGCGGTGGCGGCGGCTGCTGCTGGCGCTTGCTTTCGCCGGCCCCGGCCTGATCGCGGCGAATGCCGGCAACGACGCCGGCGGGATCGCCACCTACGCCTCCGCGGGGGCCCAGTTCGGCTACCAGACCTTGTTCCTGATGGTGCTGATCACCGTGGCGCTGGTCGTGGTGCAGGAGATGTGCGCCCGGCTGGGCGCGTACACCGGCGAAGGCCTGGGGGCGCTGATCCGCGAGCAGTTCTCGCTGCGGGTCACGGCGTTCGCGCTGCTGGCGTTCCTGCTCGCCAACATCGGGCTGGTCGTGTCGGAGTTCGCCGGGATCGCCGCCGCGCTGGAGCTGGTCGGGGTCAGCAAGTACGTGTCCATTCCGGTTGCGGCGGCGGTGATCTGGGCGCTGGTGGTCTTCGGCTCTTACCGGTACGCCGAGCGGGTCTTCCTCATCCTGTCCCTGGCGTTCCTTACCTACCCGGTCGCCGCCGTGCTGGCCCGCCCTGACCTGGCCCAGGCGGGCAGCCAGCTCATCTGGCCGCACTTCACCGGCAGCAAGGCGTTCCTGCTGCTCGCGGTGGCCCTGATCGGCACGACCATCACCCCGTACATGCAGTTTTATATTGCCGCCGCGGTCGCCGATAAGGGCATCGGACCGGCTGACTACGGCAAGGAACGGGTGGACGCGATCGGCGGCGCGATCTTCGCCGACGTGATCAGCATATTCATCATCGTCGCGACCGCCGCGGCGATTAAGACCCGCGCGCCGCTGGCCTCCGCCCAGCAAGCGGCGCTGGCGCTGCGGCCGGTCGCGGGCCGGTTCGCCGCGCAGCTGTTCGCGCTGGGCCTGCTGGGCGCGTCTGCGCTGGCGGCAGCGGTCGTGCCGTTGTCGACCGCCTACGCGCTGAGCGAGGCCGTCGGCGCGGAACGTTCCGTGGGCAAGAGCTTCCGCGAAGCCAGGCTCTTCCTAGGCCTGTTCACCGGCCAGGTTGTGATCGGGGCCGCCGTCGCGCTGATTCCCGGCAACCTCATCCAGCTGCTCGTGCAGGCCCAGGTGGTCAACGGGGTGATCACGCCCGTGCTGCTCACCTACGTACTGGTCCTGGCCAACCGCCGCAGCCTGCTCGGCTCCGCCGCGAACGGGCCGGTCTTCCGCATCGTCGCCACCGTGTGCGTGGCCGTGACCGCGGTCATGGCGAGCGCCGTCCTGGGCCTGACCGTGGCGGGCTGGTTCGGCATCGGCTGAGGCGCAGCCGACCCGCCCCGGACTGCGGTCCCGTTACGCGTATGGCCTGGTGGTCTGTACCGTTAGCCCGTGCTCGCCGTCCTGCTCGTCGCGCTGTCGCTGGGCCTGTCGAACTTCGCCGCGGCGGTCGGCATCGGCGTCAGCGGGGTGGACGCCCGGACCCGCCTTCGCGTCGGGGTGGTCTTCGGGCTGTTCGAGATCGGCATGCCGATCCTGGGCCTGCTGCTCGGCCGCAGCCTCGCGCGCACGCTCGGCCACGCGGCGCACTGGATCGGCGCGGCTCTGCTGATCGCCGTGGGCGGCTACATCCTGATTCAGGCCGTCCGCGACCGCAACGCAGACGAGCGCGGGCAGGAGGCCGCCGGCGCCGGGCAGGACACCAGGCGGCTGCTGGTCACCGGGCTGGCCCTCAGTGTGGACAACCTGGCGGTCGGCTTCGCCCTGGGCGCCTACCATGTGGGCGTGCTGCTGGCCGCCGTCATCATCGGCGCGGTCAGCGTGACCCTTTCGCTGATCGGCCTGGAGCTGGGTAACCGGCTCGGGGCCAGGACCGGCGAGCGCAGCGAATTCATTGGCGGGCTCGTCCTGATCGCGGTCGGAGCCGCCATCGCGGCCGGGGTGCTGTAGGCGCCGCGGCCGCGCCCGGCACAGGGCGCCCGGCGGTAGCATCGCGGGCATGCCCGACACGCCAGACACGAACGCCGTCATCTGGAAGTCCGATCAGGGCATCTCCTACTGGAGATCGACGGCCGGTGACCGCGAGCGGCGGCGGGCCGGCCAGCGCGAGCTGGTGGCCGCGCTGCTGCCGTTCAGCGAGGACGAGCCCTTCACCTTCGTCGACCTGGGAGCCGGAACCGGC
>JBEKCN010000410.1:0-4731 GCA_050014855.1 Streptosporangiaceae bacterium
GCGCCAAACACGATGATCCCCCCGACCGCCGCCACCCAGAAGACCCGCCGCCCGGCGATGTGCAGGTCATACAGGGGATTGCGGGCCCGGCGCTGCCGGATGACGAAAGCGATGATCGCGGCGACCGCGATGACCGCCAGTCCCAGGACCAGGGCACCCGTGCCCGGGACGGGCGCGAAGTTGATCGAAAGGATCAGCGCCGCCACGAACAGCGCGGACAGGACCCCGCCCAGGTTGTCGACCGGGTCGGTGGTCTCGTTGACGTGGGCCGGCACGAAGACCAGCGCCATCACCAGGGCCACCACGGCCAGCGGCAGCGTGACCAGGAACACCGAGCCCCACCAGAAGCTCAGCAGCAGCGCCCCGGCGATCAGCGGGCCGAGCGCGGCGATGGCGCTGCCCAGCCCCGCCCACAAGGCGATGGACCGGGTGCGCGCCGGCCCGGACCACAGGGCCGTGATCACGGCGAGTGTGGTCGGGTAGGCCATGCCCGCCGCTACCCCGCCCAGAATCCGGGCCGCGATCAGCACGCCGTCGGTCGGCGCGTAGGCGGACAACAGGCACGCGGGGACCGACAGGGCCACGCCCAGTATGAGCATCAACTTCCGGCCGTAACGGTCCCCCAGGGCGCCCAGGTACAGCACCGAGCAGGCCAGGCCGAGCGAGAAACCGACGGCGATCAGGTCGATGGCGGCCTGTCCGGAATCGAACGCCTTGCCGATATCAGGCAGCGCGACGTTCGCCACGGCCAGGTTCATGTTGGCGACGGACTCCACCAGGATCAGCGAAATGAGCACCAGGCCCGCGCGAGCCGGCGCTGCGCCAGCCGACGCCGCGCCAGCCGCGTCGGCGCCCGCCGCCGGGCAGGCTCCCGCCCCGTCCTCAACCATCCCTACGCCCCCCACCAAGATCAAGCCGAGCCCCCCGCAATGCTGACGCCTGCGCCCCCGCCGGCCTCATTTGCACGCCCGATGATCCGAATCCTCCGGCAGCGTGCAGCGGCCGGCATCACCCACGACGGATGATGCCTGTTCCCGTCGCGCCGCGACGGCCCTAGCAAGGGCCGCGACGGCCCTAGCAAGGGCGGCCCGACCCCGAACTTTCGCGGCCAGGCCAGGCACACGACAGGACGGTGGATGGGGTGCGCCCGCATCACGGTCCGCCCCGGTGATGCCCCGGACCGGTTGCGCTTTCTGGCCGCGTGAAAGTGGCGGCCACGTTTGCCACGCTCACCCGGGCCGGGTGATGCTCTTCGGCTGGGACGGGCTGAGACTCGGGGTCCGTAGGTCTTCTAGCTTGACGAGCGGTAGGGCAATGCCCGTAGCGACAGGGACGGCATATGACTTCGCTCTGACCTGGCCAATGAGCGGGCTGAGTCAGCGTGACTAACCCGCCTGCCCGGATGGTGGCGCCGGCCCGGCGGCGGCTGGTCGTCCTGGGGGTGCTTCGCTCGCTCGCGGCGGCCACCGTGCTGGTCGCTTTGTATTACCTGCTGCCGCTGGATCATCTGGCCAACGTGCCGCTGTGGGTGATCCTGGTCGTGGGGCTGGTGGTTCTGCTTGCCGTCGCTACCTGGCAGCTGCGCCTGGTCCTCAGGTCGGACTACCCGGGGGTGCGGGCGGCTGAGGCCCTGGCTACGACGGTGGCGTTGTTCCTGCTGCTGTTCGCCGCAGTCTACTTCGTGATGGAACGGGCGGGCCCGGCCAGCTTCAGCCACCATCTCACCCGGACCGATTCGCTGTACTTCACGGTCACCACGTTCAGCACCGTCGGGTACGGGGACATTACCGCGGCCAGCCAGGCCGCCCGGTTGCTGGTGACGGTGCAGATGGTCCTCGACCTGCTGGCCCTGGGCCTGGGTATCAAGGTGTTCATCGGAGTCGTGCAACTGGCCCGGCAGGGCCGTCCGGCTCCCGCCGGCCCGGCGGCTGGACCCGATCAGCCCCGGCAGCCGCCCTGATTCTGGTCATTTGGCGTGCTGTGGCCGTTTTGCCAGGGTGGCCCCCGGCCAAACGGCCCCCCTACGTCGGGACCTCCGGCCCTCAATACGCATTCCGCGCCAAGTGACGGTGAAGGTGAGGCATGGGACCACGATCAGTGCTCGCGCCAGGCCGCTCACGTTGCGGCGGAACGGAAAAGGGCCGAGCACCGGCGGGGTCCATACGGCTCTGAACCGGGAGGTCACTGTGACTTCGGCAACCATGAAGCCAGCCAGCGGCGCGGGCGGACGCCACGCGCAAGGCAGCGGCTACGGGCTAGTCTTCTTCGCCGCCATCCTGATGTTCGTCGACGGCTTCTTCAACATGCTCTACGGCATCGCGGCCATCGCCAACTCGCACGTGTTCGTCGCCGGCGCGCATTACGTGATTGGCGACCTGCGCGCCTGGGGCTGGGTCACGCTCATCATCGCCATCCTGCAGCTGGTCGCTGGGGGCGGGGTGCTGGCCGGCAACCAGCTGGCCCGCTGGTTCGCGGTGGCCATACTCGGGATCAGCGCCATCGAAATGATGTTCTTTATCCCGGCCTACCCGCTCTGGGCGCTGGTCATCATCGCCATCGATGTGGTCGCGCTCTACGGGCTGTGCGCCTACGGCAGCCGCGAGAACCTGGCCGAGGTCTAGGACTGCGCAACCTGTCCTGACGGGAACAGGCCAGAGCGAAAGGGGACCAGAGGCCCAGTGCAAGCCCCGTACCCGGGGCTTGCACTGGGCTTCATCGCACCCATCAGGCTTCTGAGCCCGAACATCAAGCCCGACGAGGAATTTCACCGGCTGCCCAGCCGACACCCCCGCAGCGGGCAGATGATGAGCAGCCGCAAGGCAGACCAGCCAAAGGGGCCGCAATTCCCACAGACGGCAGACTGCCGCCACTGGTCATGGCTGGGCTTTTCCTGCGGCGTCGCGCAGGACGTCTCCGAGGGGGCGCACGGCGCCGTGGCGGCGCAGGATCACATCCGCGATCAGGCCGGTCCAGCCGGTCTGGTGGAACGCGCCGATCGCGGCGCCGTTGTCGCCGTGGAAGTACTCGCTGAAGATCAGGTTGTCCTTCCAGGCGGGGTCGGTCTGCATCTTCTCGGTCCCGCCGAAACACGGCCGCCGCCCGCCGGAGTCCCGGATGAACAGCGAGATCAGCCGATCCTGCAGGTCGGCGACGATCAGGTCCAGGCTGAGCCGCTTACCCGAGCCGGTCGGGTACTCGATCTCAAAGTCATCGCCGTAGAACCGGTAGTAGCGCTCCAGCGACTCGACCAGCAGGTAGTTGACCGGCATCCAGATCGGGCCGCGCCAGTTGGAGTTGCCGCCGAACATCGACGTGGTCGACTCGGCCGGCTCATAGTCGATCGAGGACTGGTAGCCCTCGGCGTCGAAACTGTAGGGATGATCGCGGTGGTAGGCCGACAGCGCCCGCAGCCCGTGCGGGGACAGGAACTCCGCTTCGTCGAACAGCTTGGCGAACAGACGTTCCAGCTGGGCGGGCCGGGCCACCGACAGCAGCAGCCGCTGGCCGCCCGCCTCACCGCGCAGCTGCGGGGTCTCGGCCAGCTTCTGGATGTCCCCGACACCCTCCTTCTGCAGGAACCGGGTGAATTGCTTGTTCATGGTCAGGGCGTCCTGCAGCATGTCACCGTCGATGACCCCGGCGGCCAGCGCCGGGATGATCCCCACCACCGACCGGGTCTTGACCGGCACACTGTAACCGGACGGGGTGACCAGCCGGTCGTAGAACAGCCCGTCGGTCTCGTCCCACAGGCCCTGCTCGTCCAGGGCGTTGCGGATCCCGGCGAAATGCTCCAGGAACTTCAGCACCAGATCCTGCCCCTCCTGATGCTGCTGCCCGGACCGGCCCAGCACGGCCGCGATGGTCCCCAGCGCCAGCGCGTAGGCGCCCATCCAGCCGGTCGCGTCGGACTGCTCCAGGGTGTAACCGGCCGGCAGGTGCGAGCGGTCGATCGGCCCGATGTTGTCCAGGCCGAGGAAGCCGCCCTCGAACACGCTGTTGTCGCTGGCGTCCTCGCGGTTGACCCACCAGGTGAAGTTGACCAGCAGCTTGGCGAAGATCCGGGACAGGAAGCCAAGATCGCGCCCGCCGTCGATGGCCCAGACCTGCAGCGCCGCCCAGGCGTGCACCGGCGGGTTCACATCCCCGAAGTCCCACTCATACGCCGGCAGCGCGCCCTGCGGGTGCTGGAACCACTCCCGGCAGATCAGGATCAGCTGGTACTTGGCGAAGGCCGGGTCCAGGTGCGCCAGCGTGACCGTGTGGAAGGCCAGGTCCCAGGCGGCGAACCAGGGATACTCCCACTTATCCGGCATCGAGATGATGTCGAACCCGTCGAAGTTGCGCCACTTGGAGTTCCGCCCGGTCTTGCGCACCTCGGGCGGTTGCGGCTGGGTCGGATCCCCGTCCAGCCACCGGGCGACGTCGTAGTAGAACAGCTGTTTGCTCCACAGCATGCCGGCGGAGGCCTGCCGCAGCACCAGCGCCTCATCTGCGCTGGCACTGTCCGGGGTGAGCTCGGCGTAGAACTCATCGGCTTCGGCCCGGCGCTCGGCCAGCACCTGGTCGAAGTCCCGGCCGAGCGCGGTCGCCGCGTTGAGCGCGGACCTGCCCGCCCCGCCGGCGGCAGGCCGCAGCCGCAGCCGCAGCTCTGTGGTCTGTCCGGCCGGGACGGTGACCTGGTACCAGAACGCGCATTTCGTCCCGGTGTCGGCCGGGTTGACCGTGGCCGCG
>JBEKCN010000411.1:0-4730 GCA_050014855.1 Streptosporangiaceae bacterium
CCCTGGCCGACAAGATCGTGCACACCCTGGTGGTCAAGAACGGCGACGGCGGCTACCCGCAGCCGGGCAACGCCCAGGGCTACGGCCAGCAGGGCTACGGCCAGCAGGGCTACGGCCAGCAGGATTACGGCCAGCAGGATTACGGCCAGCAGGGATACGGGCCGCCACGGTAACGACCGCCAGGCCGGCGCTGCACCGCAGGATGGCCCGCCCGCTGTCCGGGGCGCTGACAGCGGCCGGGGCGACCGCGTACCTGTACGTGGTCAACCCGCACGCCCACCAGGTGTTCCTGCCGTGCCCGTTCCGTCTCGTCACGGGCCTGTACTGCCCGTTCTGTGGCGGGCTGCGGATGGTGCACGACCTGGCTCACGGGCAGGTGATCCAGGCCCTTCACGATGACGCGCTGGCCCTGCCGCTGCTGCTGTTCGCCGTCGCGGCCTGGCTGAACGTCGCGGTCGGGTGCTGGCGCGGCCGGCCCCTGGTCGAGGTGCGCCGGCCTGCATGGCTATGGCCGGCCGTGGCCGTGGTGCTCGTCGCCTGGACTGTGCTGCGGAACCTCCCGTTCGCCCCGTTCGCCGCCTTGCGTCCCTGACCCGGCGGACGGCCCTGGCTCAGTGGACGGCGGGCGCCCGACGGTCAGCAGCGGCAGCGGCGCATGATCGACCTGCAGGGTTGTGTGGCTGATCCCGTACTTCCGGCTGAGCAGCTCCTCCAGGTCGGCGCGGACCGCGTGGCAGTCCTCGCCCTGCGTTACGAGCACGTGCGCCGAAGCGGCCGGCAGGTCTGAGCTGATCTCCCAGACGTGCAGGTCGTGGACCTCGGTGACGCCTCGCTGGGCGGCCAGGGCGGCGCCGATCTCGGCGGGGACCAGCCCGGCCGGGGCCGCCTCCAGGAAGATACGCCCGGAGTCCCGGATCAGCCGGACGCCGGCCTGCAGCATCAGCGCCACGACCAGCAGCGAGGCGATGGCGTCAGCCCGGGAATACCCGGTGAGCACGATGATCAGGCCCGCGATGGCGGTGGCGACGAAGGCGAACACATCCGTCAGGATGTGCCGGAATGCCCCCTCCAGGTTGAGGCTGCGGTGCGAGCCGGGGCTGGCCCGATTCAGCAGCATGGTAGCTGTCAGGTTCACCGCCACCCCGGCCAGCGCGACGCCGATGACCACCCCGCCGGTGACGGCCGGCGGGGTGATCAGCCGCCGCACCGCCTCGTAGCACAGCCATGCGGCCAGCACCACCAGCGTGATCCCGTTGGCCTGCGCGGACAGAATTTCCGTCCGCTTCAGGCCGTAGGTGTAGTGGCCAGACGGCGGCCGGGCCGCCAGCCTCATCGTGATCAGCACGAGCCCGATCGAGGCCG
This sequence comes from Streptosporangiaceae bacterium, assembly GCA_050014855.1. GTDB lineage: Bacteria > Actinomycetota > Actinomycetes > Streptosporangiales > Streptosporangiaceae > Bog-532. The sequence continues at coordinate 1,363 of JBEKCN010000411.1, forward strand.
CATCGGTGAGCATGTGCGCCGCGTCTGAGATGAGCGCCAGCGAGTGGGCCACCACCCCGGCCACGACCTCGGCCGCCATGAACGCGATGATCAGCCCGAGAGCGGCTCCCAGCCAGCGCGGGTCGGCGCCGGCGGCCGGCCCGTGCCCGTGGTTTCCATGCCGGTGAGCTGGCGCATCGTGCGTACCGGGCTTTCCGTCCGGCACGTCAGGACCCACCGCTCATGCGGTCCATGATAAGTGCGCTCACCGCCCCGCGGCGGTCCCGCGAGAGCGTGACCCGGTCCTGGCCGGTGGCCGCCCGTACCAGCCACCTGATCACGGAATGCCTTACCCCGGTCGGCCCCACGGCGCCGGGATGACCGGGGATCTGATAGACGTGGGACCGCTCATCCGAGCAGGTAACGCACCCCAGCACGGAGCAAGGTGACGTCGTGAGCCCGATGGAGCGATGGATCATGGCCGTCTGCAGCGACCTGGGCCTCGACCCCGGTACGGCTGACGCGCGGAAGATACTCGACGTGACGCGCGACGTGGCGCACAACGTGGACCGGCCGTCCGCCCCGGTCACCGCCTACCTGATGGGGGTGGCCGTCGGCCGCGGGATGCCGCTGAAAAGCGCAGCCAGCCGTGTCCGGCAGCTGGCTGAAGGCTGGCCAGGCCACACCGAGGATTCCTAGGTGGCTGGGGTTAAAGGGAAAACGCCAGCCACCTAGGGCGTGCTGCGAGAGCCCGGTCCTTAACGGTGCAGGGTGGCGGCCAGGCAGCGGGCGGCATCCGCGAGACGCTCAGGTGAAGTAGTGGCCCTCCTTGAGGTCGGCGATCAGTCCCGGGCGGGTCGGCTCCCAACCGAGCAGGTCGCGGGCGCCGCAGCAGTTCGCGGGGTTCCTCGAGCGGGTCGTGGCCGACTGGATGAGCGCCCTGGTCGACGCGCAAGGACCAGGCGCCGACCCGGCGATCGCGACGCGCACGGCCACCCTGGTGATCGCCACGATCCGCGGGCTGCTGCTCGACCTGCTCGCCACCGGTGACCGGGCCCGGGTCCAGGACGCGGCGGAGAGCTTCCTGGCCAGCCTCGAGCACGAGGCACAGCCACCGGGCGGCATGGCAGCAGCACCACGGTCGTAAGGAACCCCACCACCGGAAGCAGCCGGCCCGCCTCGCCCCGCGCCGCGGCGAGCGGGAGTGCCCCCGTCACGATCACGATGACCGCCGCGGGTGGCGGTGACCGCGCCCGGTGGGCGGAGCTGGCAGGATAGCGGGGTGGGCTCGCTCATGCTGCTGGACACCGCCTCGTTGTACTACCGCGCGTTCTACGGCGTCCCGGACACGGTCACCGCGCCGGACGGGACGCCGGTCAACGCCGTGCGCGGGCTGCTGGACATGACCGCCCGGCTGGTCCGGGCCCGCGAGCCCGCCCGGCTGATCGCCTGCTGGGACGAGGACTGGCGGCCCGCGTTCCGGGTGCAGGCGCTGCCCTCCTACAAGGCGCACCGGGTGGCGCAGGGCAATGAGGAGCAGACCCCGCCGGGCCTGGTCCCGCAGGTCCCCATCATCAGGGAGGTCCTCGATGCGGCCGGGGTCCCCGTGGCCGGCGCGACGGGCTACGAGGCCGACGACGTGATCGCCACGCTGGCGGTGGCCGCCGGCCAGCCGGTGGACGTGATCACCGGAGACCGGGACCTGTTCCAGCTCGTCGACGACCAGCGCGGCGTGCGCATCGTCTACACCGTGCGCGGGCTGACCAAGCTGGAGATCATCGACGAGGGCGCGGTGACCGCGCGGTACGGGATCCCCGGCCGCGCCTATGCGGACTTCGCCGTGCTGCGCGGCGACCCCAGCGACGGGCTGCCCGGTGTGCCGGGGGTGGGGGAGAAGACCGCCGCGGCGCTGGTCCGCTCGATCGGCGGCATCGGCGACATCATCACGGCGCTCGACAAGGGGCACGGCGGTTTCCCGCCCGGCAGCCGGGCCAAGCTGACCGCGGCCCGCACGTACCTGGACGTGGCCCCGGCCGTGGTCCGCACCGCCACCGACGTGCCGCTCGCGCCCGTCGGGGGTGACCTGCCGCTGACCATCGCCGACCCGGACCGGCTGACCGAACTGGGCGGCCGGTGGCGGCTCGGCTCGTCGCTGGCCCGGTTCACCGCGGCCGTCACGCTCAATGGAAGGTGAGGCGATCAATGTCCGAGTCAGCCCTGTTCCCGGCCAGCCGGCTCACGGACGCCGCCGGGCGGGCACGCGCCGCGGGACTGGACGCGCTGCTGCTCACCCCGGGCGCCGACCTGCGCTACATCACCGGCTACGACGCCAAGCAGCTGGAGCGGCTCACCTGCCTGGCCATCCCCGCCGACGGCGAGCCCATCCTGGTCGTCCCGCGGCTGGAGCTCGCCGCGGCTGAGGCCTCACCCGCGGCCGGCCTGGGGCTGGAACTGATCCCCTGGGAGGAGACCGAGGACCCGTACGCGCTGATCGCCGGGCGGCTGGGCCCGGTCAGCGCGGTCGGGCTCGCGGACCAGATGTGGGCGCTCATGGTGCTGCGGCTGCGGGACGCGCTGCCCGGGGCGCGGCAGGTTCTGGCCAGCGCCGCGCTGCGAGAGCTGCGCATGCGCAAGAACCCGGCCGAGGTGGGCGCGTTGCGCGAGGCCGGGGCCGCGATCGACCGGGTGCACGCCCGGGTTCCCGGCTGGCTCAAGGCGGGCCGGACCGAACGTGAGATCGGGACGCTGATCGCCGAGGCGATCCTGGCCGAGGGGCACGTCCAGGTCGACTTCGTGATCGTCGGTTCCGGCCCGAACGCCGCCAGCCCGCACCACGAGGTGTCGGACCGCGTGCTGCAGCCCGGCGACGCCGTGGTCGTGGACATCGGCGGCATGATGCCGTCCGGTTACCGCTCCGACTGCACCCGGACCTACGCGATCGGTGAGCCGCCCGCGGACTTCCTCGCCTACTACCGGGTGCTGCAGGACGCGCAGGATGCGGCGTGCGCGGCCGTCCGCCCCGGCCTGCCGGCCGAGGCGGTCGACGCCGCAGCCCGCCAGCCGATCACCCGGGCCGGGTACGGCGCGGACTTCATCCACCGCACCGGGCACGGCATCGGCCTGGAGTCGCACGAGGATCCGTACATCGTGGCGGGCAACATCGAGCCGCTCGCCCCCGGCATGGCGTTCTCGATCGAGCCGGGCATCTACCCGGGACCGAACGGGGCCCGGATCGAGGACATCGTGGTGTGCACCGAGGACGGCTGCGAGCGGCTGAACCATGCGCCCCGCGACCTCGTGGTCGCCGGGGGGTAGAGCGCGCGTAGCAGGCCGGGGGCCGGTCAGCGATCGGGAGGAGGGTCGCCCCGGCCTTGCTGCTCGGCCAGGAA
>JBEKCN010000412.1:0-4730 GCA_050014855.1 Streptosporangiaceae bacterium
ACGCTGGTAGGTCGCCACCGTGACCGGCGCATCCGATGACGCGTGCCGCAGCATCAGATCCGCATAGTCGAGGTCGGTGAGTACGTCGCCGTTCATGACCAGGAACTGGTCGGGCAGCCGGTCGAGAATCCGCAGGACAGGTCCCATCGTGCCCAGCGGCGTTTCCTCCGGCTCGCTGTAGTCGACGTTGAGGCCCCACCGGCTGCCGTCACCGATGTAGGACCGGATCAGTTCGCCGAAATGGCCGATGGCCAGCGTGACCCGGTCGAAGTCGCATTGGGCCAGCTGGTGGAGCGCGATCTCCAGGATCGAGTGCTCGTCTCCGATGGGCACGAGAGGTTTGGGAAGCCGCGTTGTATAGGGCCGGAGCCTGATGCCCTTTCCCCCGGCAAGAATGACAGCATGCATGACGCCTCCGTCGCTTACTGGCTGTACTCGTTGGGGTTGTACCGGGCCAGGTTCCCGGGCTTCAGGAACCAGTCGATGGTTTCGCCCAGGCCTTTGTCCCGGGTGTACCGCGGCTGCCAACCGGTCCGGTCGCGCAGCTTGGACGCGTCGCACACCAGCCGCATGACCTCGGAGCCCTTGGGTCGCAGCCGTTGCGCGTCCTCGACGATGTCGGCCTCCACGCCCATCAGCCCGGCGATGTCCCCGGCCAGCTGGCCGATGGAGACGTCCTCTCCCGGGCCGACGTTGAACACCTCGCCGAGGACCGCTGAGGCGGGCGCCGCACCGAGGTCCACGAAGGCCTGGGCGGTGTCGGTGACGTAGGAGAAGTCGCGGGTCGGGTCGAGCGCGCCCAGCTTGAGCTGCCGGGCGCCCGCCGCGAGCTGGATGATGATCGCCGGGATGACGGCGCGGGCCGACTGGCGGGGACCAAACGTGTTGAAGGGGCGCAGCGTCACTACGGGTGTGTCAAAACTTAGGTAATAAGACTCGGCCAGCTTGTCCGCTCCGATTTTGGACGCCGCGTACGGCGACTGCGCCTGCAGCAGATGCGTCTCGCGGATGGGGACGGTGCGGGCGGTCCCGTACGTCTCGCTGGTGGAGGTGTGCACCAGGCGCGGGGTCTCGCAGGCACGTACCGCCTCGAGCACGTGCAGCGTGCCAATCACGTTCGTGTCGACGAAGGACCTTGGCGCGGCGTAGGAGTAGGGAACTGATACGAGGGCGGCCAGGTGGTACACGGCCACCGCGCCCTCCACCAGCTCCCGTACCGAGGCTGGATCTCGCACGTCACCAAAGACCACATCCACCTGGTCCCTGATGTCGGGCTCGAGCACATCCAGCCAGCCGTGCGAGCTGTACATGTTGTAGAACACCATGGCCCGTACCCGGTTACCGCGGCGCACCAGCGCCTCCACCAGGTGCGAGCCGATGAAACCCTCGGCTCCCGTCACCGCTACTTCGTCCGTCATGACGACCTCCCCTTCTCCCTATAAATGAGCGTTCGGATTCGGCCCTGATGCAGCTGCGGCCTAACACGCATGCCGAACCGCCTTGCTCAGCATCAGAGCCGCGTAGGCAGTCAGCAGCACGAGCAGCTCCGTGCAGGCCACGAGCTGCCCGGGCACCCCCAGGCGGCGCCAGATGATCTCGAACACCAGCGCGACCGCGCACGCGATCAGCGGCAGGATGCGGATGCCGAAGGCCTGGAGCAGCAAGGCGGCGAACATCGCCCCGCCGAGGGCCAGGTACGCCGCGACCTCCGGCGCAAGGGCCCAGTCCAAACGGATCAGGTGCGCTGCGGCGGCCACCGCGACCACCGCGACGGTCAGCAGCACGGCGGCCGTCAGGTACTGCAGCAGCGCGGCAAACAGCACCAGCCGGGCGCGGAAGGCGAACGTCGTCAGTTTCCGCGTCGCCCGCAGCAGCCGTTGTGTGCGCCGCCGGAACCAGACGAGCAGCCATTCCGCCGCGCCCATGCTCAGGGCCAGCGGCAGTGCGGCCAGCAGCGCGCCGGTGTTGGGGCCCTGCTGGCCGGCCAGGCCCGCCACGACGGGGAATACCAGCAGGCCCGCGGCGACCAGCCCGAATCCGGCGCTCGGCAGCGCGCCGCGTAGCTCCGCCGCCGTGATCAGCCTGCCCGCGGGCTGCCGTGTCCCTGCGTGCCTGCCGCGGCGGGAGCCGAAGAAGCTGGATTCGCGGCCGGCCAGCCACCCCGCCAGGCCCAGGGCCAGGGCCGGAGTGGCGGCCAGCGCTCCCCAGATCGCATAATCCAGCTGCGGTGGCCGCCCCAGGGCCAGGAACGCGGCGGAGCCGAGCACAGCGGGCGCCAGCACGACGAGGAGCGCGCGGTCGGCCCCCAGCACCATTAGCACGGTGGCGCCCAGCATGTACGCCCCCAGCCCGAAGCCGAAGACGAGGGCCCCGACGGGGACGCGTCCGGTCAGCCCAGTCAGCGCCATCACCAGGCCGACTGCGCCCGCGCCGGTGATCATTCCCGCCAGCAGCACCCGGGCGGCCTGGGCCGCACCCGAACGGCTCAGCCGCGAATACCCCAGATAGGCAAGCCCCTGGCTCAGGGCCCAGGAAGTGAGCAGCGCGATGACCAGCCCGCGGAGCACGCCCTGGCCACTCAGCAGCCCGGCGGCCGCGGGGAAGCAGATCGTGGGCAAACCGTAGAGCAGGCCGTGCAGCGCTGGCCGGATCTTGCTGATCTGCCATGGATCGGCGACTGGCTCCGGTTCGGCGGGCCGCCGCGGTACCCGCCGGTACATCTCCTCGGCCAGCGCGAAAACGTCCGACACGCCGTACAGCTTGCGCACCAACTGGTCGTTCATGCCGTCGAACTCGAGCGCGCTGGCTATCTCCAGGGGATCCACGGCCGACTCGCACACCAGGACGAACTGTTCACACAGTTCCTCTACGTCGCGCGGCTTGGCATCCTCGGCGGGGACGACCGCGAGCCGCCGGGCGCCGTCCGCGGCGCGCGCCACCGGCTGGTCCTGTGGGGCCGGGACGGATCTCGCGATCATCGGGCGGCCTTCCAGGGCAGCAGGTCGCCTGATGGATCCCCGGTATCCACCTTCATCGGTACGGTCGGCACCGGCCTGCCGGTGCTGAGGAAGTTGTAGATCTCGTCGAACGTGCTGATAGCGCCGTCGACGGTGAAGTTCTCCAGGGCCCGGGTGCGGGCGGCGGCGCCCAGGCGATGCCGGCGCTCGTCGTCCCGCAGCAGCGCAAGACAGGCCTGCGCCATCCGCTTCGGGCTGCGCGGGGGCACCACCAGGCCGGTGTCACCCACGGCTTCCGTGACCCCGCCCACATCGGTGGCGACGCAGGTCCGGCCGCAGGTCATCGCCTCGATCAGGCTGTAGGGGAAACCTTCGGAGACGCTGGAGAGGGCCACGATCTGGCCGGCGTCGTAGGCATCGCGGATGTCCTCGACCCGGCCCTCGAACGTCGCCGGCCCGGCGATGCCGAGGTCTGTGGCCAGTGCCCGGCAGCGCTGCAGGTAGGATTCCCGGCCTTTGGGCGCCGAGCCGAAAAGGCGCAGCCGGGCCGCCGGCATCTCCGCATGCACGAGGGCGAACGCGCGCAGGAGTGTCTCCACATCCTTGATCGGGTCGATCCGCCCCACCCAGGAGATCGTCGGGGTCTCGGGCTCACCGGAAAGAGCCGGGAAGTTCGCCGGATCCACCCCGTTGTACACCGTGCGGATGTGCGTCGGCTCCGCGCCCAGCCGCTCTTCCCAGCGCCGGTTGTAGACGTTGCCCGGGGTTATCAGCTCCGCCTCGCTGTAGCCGAGAGCACACAGGCGGCGCATGAAACTGAGATGGAACGCCTTGACCGGCCAGCGGTACGGGCTCCTGCGGTTCTGCATGTACTGCTCGCGCAGGTACACCCCATGCTCGGTGACCATGAGCGGCGTGCCATATCGCCACTTGGCGGCCAGTGCCGGCAGCGCTCCCAGCCCGTTGGTCACCGTGTGCACCAGATCCGCCCGGGGCGGCGGATAGGAGAGCGGCCGGAGCGAGTGGTCGAGGAGTTGCATCGCGGTGACGGCGTCGTGCAGGGTCGGCGTGGACTGCGCGGAGGTGAAGCGCCGTTCCCGCCAGGCCTCGCTGAGCAGCCGCACCGCGGTGTCGCTGCCCAGAGCCGCACTGAGGTTCCTGCGCTGGGCGAATCCGAACAGCTCGCGCAGGACGTCGCCGAACCGGGGCTGGGCCCCGGCCGAGGGATCGAGCAAGGTATCGATGAGCTCGCGCAGCAGCCCGGGCGAAAGCCTGCTGCGGCGGCCCGCGGCGGGCCTGGCCGGTGCAGGACCCCACAGCAGCAGCTTTTCGACCCCCGCAACATTGTCCGGTAGCAGCCACACCATGGGCTCTGCCCCGGTCGCCACGATCGCGACCAGGCTGAAGTCGTACCCGGGCATTCCGCGGACGAGCTGGTCGCACCACACGCTCACGCCGCCGAAGCCGTAGGGATACGTACCTTCGGTGATCATCGCTATTTTCATGCCGGCTGTTCACCGCCTGATCCGCACGGCCAGAAAGCGATGTGCCAGTGCTGGCCGCATATGGCGCGGCTGCCGGGATAGCGGGCGCCGGGATAACCGCACGGGACCGGCGGCACTCCGGGGCCTGAGGTCGGTGCGAGGTTTACCGCGTGATCGCTACGAGAGCAACGTTGCCCGCTGGAGGAACGGTCGCGACGCGTGGGCGTATCCCAGTAGCGCGTCATCTCATCGCCCCCGCCTAATGTGATTCGCTGCTACGAAATTTTTG
>JBEKCN010000413.1:0-4728 GCA_050014855.1 Streptosporangiaceae bacterium
CGCTGCGCGTGACCATCGGCGGGTGGGTGCTGTTCCTGGTGATCCTGGGCGCCGTGGTCCTGGTCGCCTACCTGGGCATCAGGACCTCATCCTCGGTCGATCTGGTCCTTGTCGCGGGGGAACCGGCGCGCTGGTGTCCCTGCTGGTCTGGCTGGCCTTCGGCGCCGTCGCAGTCGCACCCGCGGTGGAGGTCCTGAGCTGGCAGATCGTCCTGTACGCGGTCCTCAGCCTCACGGTGATCCGGATGGTGCCGGTAGCCGCAGTAGTGATCGGCACACCGCTAGACCGGGCAACAATCGCCCTGCTGGCCTGGTTCGGTCCCCGCGGCCTGGCGTCGGTAGTGTTCTGCCTCCTCGCCCTGGAGGAGCTGGGTAGTGCAGCTGCCGATCACGCCGCCGCTGTCATCACGATCACCGTGGTGCTCAGCGTCGTCGCACACGGTGCCACCGCCGATCCGCTGGCCACCCGGTACGCCCGGCACCTCGCCCGTCAGGCAGGCCGGCCTGCCGGTGCCGAAATACCCGGCATACCGGAGCGCAGGCTCATCCGCCGGACCGCCAGCCGTGGCTAAACCGAAGGTGCCCTAAGTTAGAGCACGGCGCGAACACGCGAGTTAAACGGCAAGCTGAGCCGTGCGATCCTCGCGATTCACCCTGGCGGGGGTGGGGCGCGTGACAGGGGCCAGCGCGATCCTTGACCTGGTCGGCATCCTTCTACGAGCGCAGGAGCGTCACATGACGACAAAGGCCGCCTTTGCCCCCGAGGAATGGAAGGTCGTGCTGGAGGCCCCGCCGACCGCGGGCATGATCGTGATCACCGCAGCGCACGGGGGAACGTTCCGCGAGACGATCGCGATGACGAAGGCCTACACCGAAGCGCGCGCCCAGCACGGCGAGAGCGAGCTCCTCGACGAGATCGTGGCCGCAAAGCCCAAGGTGGACCACACGCTGTACCACTCGCCCGAAGAGCTCAGGGATCAGGGACTTGCGCGTCTGCGTGACGCGGTAGCGCTGCTTGAGAGCAAGGCGACCGCTGAGGAACGCGACGACTACCGGCGCTTCGTCCTGACTGTCGCCAACGAGGTCGCCGCCGCCCATAGGGAGCACGGGCAGACCGTGAGCCCCGCTGAGGCCGAGGCCATCGAGGAGATCACGGCAGCGCTGGGCGCGGCCGGTTCCTGACGGGAATTACCCTCGGATGGGTGGCGACACCGCAGGGACGACCCGAGCAGGATCAGATGCGGGCCCCGGGCAAGTCCGGGCCAGATAGCGCTCGTGCGTCACCGCCGAGCGTCGCAGGGATCACGGCCGCTATCACCAGGACCAGCAAGACGATCCCGAAGGCGCCCGCTCCGTAACGCAAGCCCGCGCGCATATCCGTCCAGCCAAGCCCGAGATCAGGACGTGTTGTTGCACCGGCAGTCCGGGCGATCAGGATCAGCGCCACGGTCAGAAGGCCAACAGATACGTAGACGTACCTTGGCGGGCCGAACAGTCCGAACGCCCGCGTAACGGTGAACAGGACCAAGACCCCCACGGTCAGCAGGAAGGAACGACCGGCCTTCACAGCTTGCCGGCCGACCTGGCGGGCAGCGCCCGGTTGCGCCCCCGCTCTGCGGCTCTCGGTTGCCGTAGTCCGGCTACTGACGCCCGACGCTTCAGACCGAGATCGCGGCCCTCATCCCCACCAGCACAAGCTGGGCCTCCGCCGACGTCATGTACTGCCTGGCCCCACTGCTGCATGTGGTACAGGTTCACGTGGACCTCATATGCCGCGACGCCCGCAGCAATCGAGTACGGCCCGCGGATTCGCTGGCGCTCAGGTGAGACGTCACGGTAATCCAGGTCGGGATGGTCACCGCAGTCACAGCAGACGAGCTCATACGCGCTGGTATAGCCGCCCTGCACTCGGCTCTGGACGACGCGGGCTGGCTGGCGCCGCAGCACCACCGTCCCCCCCAGCCCAGGCTGATTATGCGTCCGCACGGCTGCCTCCTCTTGCAGCGATCCGTGCCTCCACAGCCTGGGCGGGAGGGGCGGGAGCCGACTGCGGTGTGGGCTCGCGCGGACTACTGCGCGGCCGTCTGGCTGCCGTGCAGGGCGTCCTGCAGTTCCTTCTCGCCCTCCTTGGACAGGGAGGTCTTCAGCACGGTGCCGCCGAACTTGCTCATCGCCTCGACGGCCTTGTCCGGGGTGACCTTCTCCACCATGAGGAACAGCGCCGACGTGCCCGGCTGCACCATGCCGCGTACCTGGTCCTGGAACTGCTTGTCGATGCCGGACTTGGTGATCTTGCCCATCAGCGCGCCCATCCCGGCGCCGATGGCGATCCCGAAGACGGGGATGAAGAACAACAGCCCGAACAGCAGGCCCCAGAACATGCCCCAGGTCGCCCCGCGGCCGACCATGTGGTGCTGCGTGTGCACGTGGTAGTCACCGTCGGTGTCCCGGACGATCACGGCGATGGCATCGGGCTGGATGATGAGGTCCTGGGCGAGCCGGCGTGCCTCATCGGCGGCGGCCTCCGCGGTCGCCTCATCCGGGTATCCGATGGCGATCAGATCAGCCATGGCGTTCTCCTTTCTCATGCGTTGTTGTTGCTGATGTTGGGGCGCCGGTGAGTGCTCCCACTCGAGAGTGGCCGAGCACGTCGGGCGCTTGTTCGTGTGTTATGAGGGCGTGGACACCTGTTAATCATCCTGTCGGCGCGCCATTGATTCCTCACCCCTGGGCGGGTGAGTTCGGCCGGGGACGGTGTCGCGGTCCTTGCTCAAGGTCGACACCGCCGATCGACAGAATGGTCTGCGTCACGATCTGCAGGGCGCTGGCCGCGATAATCCGGCCGCCGGCCGGCACCTCATCCCGGCGGCGATCAGAACAACATCACCCACGACCACTTGCTCGGCCGGGATCTGCGCTTCGGCTCCCGTCGCGCCGGACCCGGGCGGTCGCCTTCATCATCGACTTCAGGGCGTTCATGGCGCTCTCGGCCTTGCCCTGGCCTGACGGGGTCTAGTCGCAGCCTTCAAGCTGGGACTGTGCCCGCTCCTGCACACAGCAGCACAGCACGGCAACGACCCCCCGGTCAGGGCTGGCTCCAGGACGGATGGCCGCAGACGGCGAATGCGTTGCTGCCGCGAGCGGGCTGCGCAGCGGGCCACGGCGAGGACGGGCCGGGTAGGCGGTACGGGTGGGCATGGATGGGCTCCCTCCGGCTCGGGGAGCTAGGTCGCTTTTTAAGCGTTAAGTCAAGCGTCCTAGCACCGAGATGCTTGCCGGGACGTGCCGCCTGAGGGAGTCCTCCCGGTGCCGTCAGCGCGGCGGAACCGGTACTCTAGCTGCGATCCCGTCGCCAGAAGCCACTGTGCGGCGCGGGGGCGCATAGCTCAGCGGTAGAGCACTCGCCTTACAAGCGAGGGGTCACTGGTTCGAACCCAGTTGCGCCCACTAGGTCTGAGCAGCAAAGGCCGTTCTTCATCTGCGAAAACGCGGTGAGGTGCCGTCTTTTGCTCTCCGGCTGGCTACGGTCGTTTACGACTGACGGCGACTGGTTGCGCCGAATACGCGCCGAAAGTCTGTCGGCCTCCACAGGGCGATCACGGCCAGGCCGCCCACGATCCCCACCGCGATGACGATCGGGAGCAGCTGGCTGCAGCCCGCCAGGCGGAGCTTGGCCGCGATGCGGTACCGCTACGGGCGTACCGCGTCCGGCGCTCCCCCCGCGCCGTCCTGCTTCGCGCGCCGCTGCCTGACTTGCAAAGTCTCGATCCCGCCAGAATCGCCTGACATATTAATGATCAAGCATCATAGTTCAGCCGAATCTGGTTGAATATATACCGTGAGTATCATGGTCATTCGGGCTGGGGCGCAGCTGCAGCTGCGGCTGCAACTGTTTCTGCGGTATATGGAAGTCATGCGGAAACGCGGCCATGCCGATTGGGATGACGCGGTCGCCGGGGAGATATACCATCGCCTCGCGCGCCTTGAGTGGTTGGAATGGGAAGTGCGTAGCCGGGAACTCGAAGCGCGAAATCCTACGCTTACCAATGAGCGGACGGCTCAGCTGATGATTGAGCTACCGACGCTGACCGAGTCATGGTATTACATTGCTTTCAGAACGATGCCCTTATAAAAAGGAAATGTCCCGAACTCGGTGGATTTGAAGTCATAGGCATCACTCTAACTCGCAACAAGCTCATAGAGCATGATAACGGGATTTACAGCGCAAACATCACCATCGACGGTCCTGGAGGCCCTGAGATCAAGGGCCCGCGATGGGATGGCCAGTCGCAAGACTGGGCTGATCCTGGCATGTTTGCTAATGCTGCGGAATTTGATCGCCAGCTTCGTGACCTCTTGATGCCCTATGTTCGTACTAGCGCTGGAGTACCGATAGGTTCTGCTCGAGAAAATCAGACGAGCTGATCTAGCGCTGACCTACTCGCTGAACGCCACTGGCGTCTGGGACAGCATGGAACTAAAACATACCGGTTTTGCGGAGGCATCTTCCTCGGCACTCCAGTGTCCAGGTCGCATCTGCCGCAGCGCAGGTCAGGCAGTTAAGTGGGCTGATCGTTGCCGGTTTCGTGTAGTGCGTCTTCGATGCGCCGCTTGGCTATCTGGTCCTGTCCATGGATGCACCTCGCGTAAACCTTGAGCAGCACGGCGACGCTGTGCCCGGCCCACTCGGCGACCTGGGCAGGCGGTACCCCGCCGTTGAGCCAGGTGG